>JBKPJS010000426.1:0-2311 GCA_046730815.1 Acidobacteriota bacterium | reverse complement strand
GCGCTACCGCGTTTCTAAGCGTTTTCTTTGCGCCTTTGCGCGAGAAGTACTTTTTCTTTCCGAGGCCCTCAGATCAATGGATTCGGTGGATGTTCTTGATTTGTACAACGCGCTGGAGAAACTGGGAGTCGAAATCTGGATAGACGGTGGCTGGGGTGTCGATGCACTGCTCGGAAAACAAACTCGACTTCATAAAGACCTTGATATAGCTATCCAGCAAAAAGACGTTTCGCAACTTCGCGAACTACTGGAGGCACACGGCTATAAAGAAATAAAGTTGGAAATCGCCAGGCCACATAATTTTGTGCTGGCTGATGAGAACGGTCAAGAAATCGATGTTCACGTGATTGTTCTGGATGATCGAGGAAACGGCATCTATGGACCAGTCGAGAATGGTGAAATGTACCCGGCGGAGGCACTCGCTGGAAGTGGCGTCATAGCTGGTCAGGCCGTTAGATGTATTTCACCAGAGTGGGCCATCAAGTTCCACAGTGGATATGAACTCAAAGAGAAGGATTATAGAGACGTAGCTGCATTGTGTGAGAAGTTTGGAATACAGTTACCCGCAGAGTATGAACGCTTCCGGCAGACCGAGCAAGTCCGGTCGAAATAAGAACGAGTTCGTGCAGCCTCACTTATCCGCCTCGACGTGATAAGCAAACCACGCGCTGCAAATGAAACGCGAGGGTCTAATGACATGACGAATTTAGAACAACTCACAGAGCTATTCATAAAGCTTGGTGCGCCCGCACCAGAGCGATGGGCTTCATCACAAATAACTGAGGGAATAAACCAGCTGGGAAGGTTTTTGTTTCTTCGCCAAGCCTGGAAACTGGTTATTGACGATACTGACCATTCCTGGATTCAAGCTCACATCGATAGATCCTCAAAGGAGCCGGCAGCTCCATGCTCTGGCATTGGTCCAGCGCTCCAACGCCTTCTGGACCAAGGGGCTAGCCCACAGGATATCAATGACATTGTCCGTGTGATGCAATACGAACTCTTGTTTTCTCTATGCTATCTGATTGATGATCCCTGTTTAGAGGAGCCAGAGGTTCGGGATGTATGGTGGGGTCTGTGGCAGTTGAATAAGGAAGGTAAGCCGGTTTCCCAGATTGGTTCTTTGCATGAATCAGCTCTGGGAACCGATCCGACGGGACGAGAAATGCGTCCCCGAGAAGCTCCCGCCTAACATGCCTTCCCAAGAGACTAGCCGGCGAAAACTCGCGCGAGTACTTTGGCTGCTGCCCGTTATATTCAGCATCCATGACGGCGAAGAATTGCTTACGATGCCCGGCTGGATTGCCAGTCATCAGCAGGATATCGAGCGGCTTGCAAAGATGAGTGACACAGCAGCAGAGATGGTTCGCTCGCTTCCCACAACTACATCTCAGTTAGCTGTCGCGATCGGATTCATCCTGCTTCTATTTGTGGTGGTAACAGTCGGAGCGTCTATTTCAGGCAAACGCGGTTTCTGGCTCTACGCTTATGCCAGCTTACTTGGTGTCTTGTTTCTGCATGTGTTCACGCATGTCGCGCAGGCAATCATCACAGGTGGATATGTGCCTGGATTGATCGGGGCAGTAGTAGTAATCATTCCTGGCGCGCTCTACATCTATAAGACACTCTTTGAACGGAAGCTGTTGACGTTGAAGTCAGCCTTAGTTACTGCACTAATCGGCTTCGCTTTGTTCATTCCCGGTGTGATGTTGGCCCATCATCTCGGACAGATGCTTGGTAACGGATAGCCCTCACCTGGCGACTGAGCATGTGCCGGTTCTCTTCACTCCCTGCGCTTAGTCCGACTCTTGCTCGCGGCGACATCCACCTGCCGCGCGGCTTCGTCGAGCTTATCGATGTTGACCGCCTCCTCTACTGCACGGTGATCACCACGCTGGGTCTCCCATAGTTGTTGTTGGTGAGCGAGTTCCGTCGCAAGGGGCTCGTAAATTTCGCGGCGACCTTCATCGTCTGCATAGCCCCACAACCCGCTGTAACAATGACGGTCGTCGCCCCAACCGGGATAGTCAATGATTGGGTAGATGCACAACCCCTCGAGCTGGACACCCGCGGCCGAAGCGGCGCGCGCCTCCTGACCGATATAGCGCAACCATGACGGGCGGGCGTCGCCCTCGATGCCGGTCTCGGCGATGAAGACTGGCCTGCGGTATCGCTCGTACACCTCGCGCAACATTTCGCGCACCGGCCGGTGTAGCGGATGCGACGGAGGCAGTAGGACGTCCTTACGCCGGCGCGATGGCGGCAGGTGCGGGTCCTGGTGGATCCACTGGTTGTTGGAATAGTAGTTGAC
>JBKPJS010000425.1:0-7867 GCA_046730815.1 Acidobacteriota bacterium | reverse complement strand
GGCCAGTTCCACCCAGTGCGCGACCTTTACTGACGCAATAAATTCGCTGATCGCGACTCTCGACTCGTTTAGTTCCGCTTCATCCGGATAAACTCTCAAAGCGGAATCGATGCAGTCGATGGCCCTCGTCGCAGTTTCAATTTTATCAAACGTTCGCACGCGCTGTTGGGCCTCGTGGGCCAACGCTCGCGAATGGCCCCTGGCCCAAGTCAATAAATGATGACGGTGTAGCGCGCGCACACGTTCCTGCCCGGCTCGAATCGCTATTCCTTTTTCACTGCCATAACTACCCGATCGAATCGCTTCGTCAGTGCTCGCCAGGTATTGATGACAAAGTTGCGCAACGTCAAGGTGCGCTTCGGGACTGGAACTGCGACGGTCGGCCGCAGTCGACTGCTTTTGAATCGTTCGCAACGCATTCGAGTGCAGCGACGACGAAAGTCCTCTCTTCTGGCTGCGGCCACTCTCGCGAGATCGATTCGCATGCTTCTCGGGAATGCCGTTCTCCAGAACGTAGCGTGTCCACGCGCGCCGCATCACGACTTCTCGCGCTGACAACGCAACTAACAGGACAGCACTGGCCGCCAGTCCTGCGGGCAGCCACGGAGATTCATCTCCACTGTTAACCAGAATCCACCAGAGTCCAAAAAACAAGCCCGCGGCAATAATGATTGCCACCATCAGGTAGCCGGTGCTCGACGGCATTCGGCCGCGAGCCGAACGATTATGAGATCGCGAGCTTCTGGGAAAGAATTGATCTGCTGAGTTGTTTCCCAACGAAAACCTAAATCAAAGTTGTGACCGCATTGTCCGGGGGATGGCCTCACAAGGCTCTCAGGGTGATAATAGTCGGCTTTTTGGGATTGTGCTGTCAATATATACCCGGTTCGAAAGGACAGACAAGATGAATGAGAAACAATTCACGGGCAAAGTTGCTTTCGTGACGGGCGCGACGTCAGGAATTGGACAGGCATGCGCGCTGGCTTTCGCGAGCGAGGGAGCGAATGTCGTCTGCGTCGGCCGGAAGTCAGAAGCACTGAAAGATATCGAGCAGCAGATTCGGGAGCTCGGTACGCAGTCGTTGACGATCAAAGCCGATCTTTCTCGGGAGCAGGAAGCGCAGCGGGCTGTAGAGGAGAGTGTCAGAGTCATTGGCGGGATCGACATTCTGGTCAACGCCGCCGGACATATCAGCAACGGTACGATCGAGAACACATCGTTCGAAGCGTGGGACGACATGATGAATGTCAACGTTCGAGCTGTATTTCAGTTGATGCAAAAAGCGCTGCCCAGCTTGATTGAGCGCAAAGGGAATATTGTCAACGTTTCGAGTGTCACGGGGCTCCGTGCATTTCCGGGAGTGCTTGCCTACTGCGTTTCCAAGGCGGCACTGGACCAGTTGACGAGATGTGCTTCGCTGGAGTTGGCAGCAAAGGGCGTACGCGTAAATGCTGTTAACCCGGGTGTGGTCGTCACGCAGATTCACAAACGCGGCGGAATGAGTGAGGAAGCGTATGCGGCGTTTCTCGAACATTCCAAACAGACACATCCTTTGGGTCGCACCGGGCGGCCGGAGGAGATTGCGGCGCTGGTGCTGTATCTAGCTTCGGACCAGGCATCATGGATCACCGGCGCAACCTATTCGATCGACGGCGGACGCGCCCAAACCTGCGCCCGTTGAGCCACTAAAAGCACACGTGATTTAGCTGTGCCTTTTGTGATTCTTTGTGGCTATACTGCCATGCTTTATGAGCTATCAAGCACCAACAATCATCATCCGTACGTCCCCACAAATCAGTGCTATACGCCTGGCACTGGCAATCGTCGGGGGTCTCATAGCACTCGTCCTGGGACTCCTGGTCCTGCTCATAATCGGCATCGAAACTGGACCCGTCGCCCTCCTGCTTGGTTTTGTCGCAGCGACGATTCCCGTTCCACTGTACGTCGTGCTCGTCCTCTGGATCGATCGCTACGAAGCTGAGCCACTGTGGATGCTCGCCACCGCTTTCTTTTGGGGAGCTCTCATTGCAACATTCTTCGCGTTCCTTTTGAACACAACCAGCGGCGGGATCGTGACCGCGCTAGCAGACGCTAAAGCCGGCGAGGCATTTGCCGCGGTCATCTCCGCGCCAATCGTCGAAGAAACCGGCAAGGCGCTCATTCTCTTTATCTTCTTCTTCTGGAAAAAGGACGAATTCGACGGCGTCGTCGACGGAATCGTTTACGCTTCAATGGCGGCACTCGGCTTCGCGATGACTGAGAACATTCTTTACTACGGCAAAGCTGCTGCAATGGGCGGTGGTGGCGCGTTGACGTCGACTTTGATCATTCGCGGCTTCTTTGCGCCGTTTTCTCATCCACTGTTCACGAGTCTCACTGGCATCGGATTGGGACTCTCACGACAATCGCGCAATATCGCAATCAAAGTGCTGACTCCAATTATTGGCCTGCTGATGGCGATCTTCATGCACAGCATCTGGAACGGTTCGGCAGTCTTTGGCGGCGGCGGTATTTTCGTGCTCACTTACATCGTCGTGATGATTCCTGCTTTCCTCATTATCCTCGTCGTAATTTCACTTGCGTTGCGACGTGAAGGACAAGTAGTGCGGGAGTTTCTTGTCACGGATCTCCAACGCGGATTCCTGAGCCAGGAAGAATACAAGCAACTGGGTTCGATCTTCGGAAGGATGGGCTCGTCGTTCAACGCCTTTTCCCAGAGCGGCGTGAAAGGTTGGCGCGCGCGTATGCGCTTCAATCAACTGGCAAGTGAGCTGGCGTTCCATCGCAGTCGTGTTTCGAGGGGTGTGCATTCAGCAAACCAGGATGTACTGGCGCAGGAAGCTGCCTATCTGCATGCGTTGCAGAATCTGATCAATGAACTCCGGCGAGGTTAGACCCTTTAGTGGTGTCCTGGTTGGATTTCTCTGTGCAACCTCAGTGTTCTCTGTGCATCTGTGGTTTACTTTTCCGCAAGAAACCACCGCAGAGGCACAGAGAACACTGAGGTTGCACAGAGAAGAAGTTCAAATTAGGGCACCACCGACTCTCTTAGGTGCTCGCTGCTTATCTGGTTTCTGGCTTATACTTGGCGCGTGTTGCGCAAGGCCATTTCATCAGAGCTGAAAGCTCGTGAGAATCCAACTTCTACCCAGCACCTTTGACGCCCAGGGCGTGGCAACCCTGGAGCAACGTTTGACCTGTTTTCTAATAGACGACTGCGTGGCGGTTGATGCCGGCAGCATTGCAATTGCTCTGACCAACGAGCAACGGTCTAAAGTAAAAGACATCATCATCACCCACCCTCACCTGGACCACATCGCAAGCCTACCGATATTCATCGACGATCTGTATCCCACTCTAAAAGAACCGATGCGCGTTCACGCGACGGCTGAAGTGATCGATCTGCTCGAGCGTGATGTTTTTAACTGGAACGTCTATCCGCGCTTTTCTGATTTGAAGAACGACTATGGACCAGTGATGGAATACGTACCGATTCCTCTCGGTAGTCCGTTCACGGTGGCCCATCTGAACGTCGTCGCGATGGCGGTGAATCATATCGTACCGACGATTGGTTTAGTAGTTTCACACGGTCAAAAGAGTGTTGCCTTTAGCTCTGACACTGCCGAGACAGAAGAGTTCTGGAAGATCGTGAATGGGATGAAAGGGCTCGATGCATTGTTGATTGAAGCATCGTTTCCGAATCGCATGGCCAAGCTGGCCCACGTTTCTCGACACTTCACTCCTGCCTCATTGGACCAGGAGTTGAAGAAACTCAGTCACAACGGCATGGACATCCTGGCAGTCCACCTCAAAGCCACGTATCGCGACGAGATCGTCGCGCAACTCAACGCGTTGAATATTCCGAAATTGAGTGTGATGGAGCCGGGCAGGATTTACGAATGGTAAGTCATTGCCGATTGCCAATTTTCAGAAGTGGTCAGGGGTTAAATAAATCGGCAATTGGCAATCGGAAATCGGCAATTAACCAGCCGGCCGGTCAAACTGGATAGGCTCAAATTCTTTTTCTGTGTGTTCGCCGTCGGCGCCGTGAAGTGAGACACGACCGCTCGAGAGAAGCTCTTTAACCAAAAACGTGCGCTGGTTCCGATCACGTCCGGGCATCAACTCGGCCCTGAATGTCACGGGCATGCCGGGTCTGGCCCAAACATCTCCAAGTCTCTTCCCTGGTTGCACGTTCTTTCTCTTCCAGTAAGTACTGAGAGCGCCGATGGCTCCTGCGCCAATGGCCAGACCACCAAGAAACCACCTTGTGCGCTTTCTCATTACGCGTCTTCTATTCGCAAAGCGGATCGAGCCTGGCGCTAATCGTCGGCAATCCGCTCAGTGCACGCTCAGCATTAAGTGGCGTGAAGCTCGTCCACTCCGCCGGCACATTGTTTTCTGCGAAGATGGCCTCAACCGGGCACTCGGGAACACACGCATCACAATCGATACACGTCTCGGGGTGGATTACGAGCATGTCATCGTCGAGATGAAAAGCCTCGACAGGACAGACAAGTGCGCAGTCAGTGTAACGACAGTTAACACACGGTTCAGCCACGACGTAGGTCATTTAACTTTTTAGCTCCTTGAGTCTAGTGAACTTCCGGCGCAGAATCTTAACCAGAAAAGACATAAAGACACAAACAAGCGTTTGGACTACTTGCCTTCCACTCGTTCGACGAGGGCTAGCAATGGACCGGGATAGTCCGTAATGATGCCGTCCACGCCGAGGGCGATCAGTCGTCGCATTCCCTCAATATCATTGACGGTCCATGCATGCACGGGAAACTTGAGACGATGGGCTTTATCGACAAGGCTTTTAGTAATGATCTGAATCGCCAGCAGCCGATCCTTCACCTGGATGCAATCAGGCCTCGATGGGTCGCCGGCAAAAGGATTATGGCGCAAACGAAAGCTCTTCAATTCATTGAAAGACACCGACGTAGCCACCTTAGGACATCTGGTACGAAATTGCTCTATTACATCATTCGAAAAGCTTGCCACCAGCACTTTGTCCATGTGCTTCTCGATCATTTCGCAAACCGGATCGACTACTGAGGGCTGCGACTGTTTGATCTCAATATTCATGCGCTTGTCCGAAAACTTTTTGAGTACTTCTTCCAGTGTCGCCACTCTAATGTTCTTGCCTCGAAAGGGGAAAGTTTTGCCATTGTCTGCTGTCCAACGGTAGCCTGCATCTAACTTCTTTAAGTCGTCGAGAAGAAATCCTTTTATGTGACCTGTGCCGTTAGTCGTCTCATCCACCGTATCGTTGTGCATCAGCACTAAATGACCGTCACGCGTACTGTGAACGTCCATTTCTAAGATATCCACTCCGAGTTTTGTTGCCTGCTCGAAAGCATAGATAGTCTCGCCCGGCCACTGGCCTTTGCCTCCCTGATGCGCGATGACCTCAGGACGATTCTTAGCTTGAGTAAAAAAGGGATGATCTGCGCCATGATCAATTGGGTCGCGTGAAATGCCAGCAAGAGCCGATGGGACCATTCGATTCGCAATGGCGGTCGAAGTTAGGATCGCAGAGTATTTAAGGAACGTTCGCCGAGCATAGGTTCGCATACAAGTCCTCCCAAAGCGCGTTTAGTAGAGGGAAGAGAATATCCTCCTCTTCAAACTTGTGAGAAGTGCAAATAGGGTGGCTGTGCGTCTTCCCAACTGGTGAAAGCAACCTGGCATTCCCCTGTTGGTCCGGTAAAAAGTGCGAAGATTGTCCACAACTCAAACAAAGGCCAGGCATCAGTCGGACCGTCTCTTAGTCAACCTTCTACAAAAGCGTGAGCTACCAAGCGGTAGCGCGCGATTTTTCCTCTCTTCGCAGCAGGTGGTGTAGTCAATACTTGTACTCGGCTAAATCCTGCAGTCTCGCACAGACCGATCAGTGCGGGCGCGTTCGGCGCCCAGAAGTTCGTCGGGTCATCCATCAACTTCGCGTGCGGCGGGAAGAACTCACACAGTGGTCTGTCGTCATGTCCTCCGACTGCAACTGCCTCTGTTTCAATAATGGCGACCTCCCTCGTCACTTCGCGCACGAGCCTGAGAGATTCGAGTGGGTTCTCCATGTGATAGAGGACCCCCAAATATAAAACGACGTCGAACTGCCCAAGCAACCTCACGTCCATCTTCATGAGATCGCAGACCACCGCTTCAACTCGACTCTGTAGCGCCGCGTGCGCGATATCGAAGCCGCGCTTACCGGGTAGTTCGTCAAAACGCCATAAGCCGGCGACTTGGCGCGGGTGCTGCTGAAGAATACCTTTTTCTTTGCAGTCGGCCTTATATCTGTTCTTAGCCTCCCGGTCCAAACCCCACACATGGTGATCAAGCGCCACGACCCGCGCCGCACCCAGACGTTCAGCCGCAAAACTGTAAAAGCCGTCCCATGCACCGATATCGAGCACGCTTTTGTTTCGCAGATCGGGAAGACGCAGTGAAGCCAGTTCTTGCTTGTGCTGTTCGGGTGATTTTATTCCGGGAGTAATAACCCCCCTCCCCAAATCGATCGAGTGGAACCAGAAGGGTATGGCAGATACGTTGTTGTAAAGCTCCCGTCCTTGCGGCGTGTTTGGAATCGTACTCCGCGGTCGCGCGCCGTGCTGAGTGCCGGAATTACCAGCGGGCTTTTGTAGAATCTTCGAAATAGTTTTTCTCAAGGGTAAGCTTATTGTAGTTCAAGCTGAGGTTTTCGTTCACTCCACTGAAATTTCGCGAGAATGAAAGGAAACGCTTCACTAATTATTCAGCCGCAGATGAACGCAGATAACGCAGATTGTTTTTTCACGTAAGGCAGATTCTTTGTTATGTTCTGATCCGCGTTCATATGCGTTCATCCGCGGCTGAAAACCAGCAACTCAATGGCGAGGAACATCAATGCCACAGCCGCCGGGATGCCGAAGCTCCGGGCCTCGAAGGCGTGTTCATACCAGCCGCGCGTCCCGGCCAAAGGGGTTGCGGGCGTTTCCATCTGACCATTTTCACGTGGCAAGTCTTTGGGACTTTGTAAAAGCGCATCGAGTTCTTCCAGAGTCACCGGTGGAAGAAAGGCTTCGCGCGCGCCCCAGAAGACGCAGATGCCAAGCACCCACACGTCGAGAGCGATAAGCAGTGACAAGTTGGTGGTCTGTAACGACGTGACGAATGACCAGATGAGCGGGAGAATCAGTAGCCCAGCAACGATAGCAGTGCGCCCCCACGTCTCAAGCCGTACCACCCTGACACGTGTAGCCAGCGCGGCCATCGCCTGGGCCAGGCTGGACCGGGCCGATCCGAGACGTGATTGAAGGGCACGCATGGCAGGTCGATCGAGGCTCACGATGCTCTCAGCTCTGCAGTACAGACATCGCACGAGTATGTCGTCAGGGCGAACGGAGAGCGGGGCGCCACATTGCCGGCAATTTGGCGGCGCTCCCGGCGTTAATGGTGGTATAGCAGCGAACGACATCCCCACGCGAGCGGCGCCACTGACGAGAATATTCTTCATACCGACTTTCGCCGCCAATGTTTGCGCTGGAACTAGTGGAAGCCAGACTCCAACACCGATCCAAAACGGAAGCGTGCTCCGGCTCTCGGGCCGAAGAAGCCCCGCGGCAAGAGCGATGGCGAATCCGCCAGCCATCAGAACGAAAGGCGCTGTGGCAGCGCAGACGAAGCACCAGCGTGGCAAGCTTATTTCGGTCAGGCGCGACCACTCTCTAACCGCAGCTCGAGTTGCCTCGTCGAGATTGCGCACGAGGCGAAGCGCTTCGCGATGTTTCTCCGGGATCGGGTTGATCGTTCCGCAAAAGGGGCACGCAACGGATGCAGCATCGAGCACTGGGAGGGCTGCGTTGCACGAAGTGCACTGAAGAGG
>JBKPJS010000424.1:0-10732 GCA_046730815.1 Acidobacteriota bacterium | reverse complement strand
CGACCAACGTGCAACTTCGCATAATTGCCATCTGCTTCGATAAAATCTATCTCGTCAACTTTCAACAACACCACGCGCCCTGCGACTTTGATCATTAGTCTCGTCAGATAATTCTGCTGTAGCGAACCGTTGCGGTCGCTTTCACGTTGTTCGAGCAAAGCCAGAAGCCTGTTACTCAACCTGTTGATCTCTCGCGCTTCGATCTGCGACTTCGCTCGTTTCAGTGCGTAGGCAAATCGCTCGTCGTCAAAGGGCTTTAACAAGTAGTCGAGTGCATGAACGTCAAAGGCCTTCAAAGCATACTGATCGAATGCCGTGACAAAGATGATCGCTTGAATGTGTTCCGTACCCGTGCGAGCCAACACATCAAAGCCATCCATCTCGGGCATCTGGATGTCGAGAAAGATCAGATCAGGCGATAGCGTGTTGATCGCTTTGACTGCCTCACGTCCATTGCGGCACTCGTCGAGGATTTCAATGTCGGCATCTTTCTCGAGCAGCACACGGAGATTGCGACGCGCCAGGGGTTCGTCGTCGACTATGAGAGTTTTGATCTTCGCGGGCATTAAGACGCGGTCCTCAAAGGCATCAGGATAACGACCTCCACGCCTCCACCATCTCGATTACGAATATCAAACTGGTGGTTATCACTGTAGAGTTGTTGCAGTCGCGCCGCGGTATTTGCCAACCCGATACCGGTGCTGCCTTTCATTTGCCAGTCGTCAGGCAAGCCGGCTCCGTTGTCGTACACGGTCAAGCGCAAATTACCGTTTTCAGCAGCCGAACGAATCCCGATTAAGCCCGAGTCAGCCCTGCTACTGATACCATGCCGCAGTGCATTTTCAGTGAGCGGCTGAAGGATGAGGTTGGGAACCATTGCCTTCGCTGTCGCCGGATGGATGTCGAGCTCGACCTGGAGCCGATCAGAAAACCTCATTTCCTGAATAGTCAAATACAGCTTGATGAAGTTGAGTTCTTCTCTCAATTCCACTTCCTGCCTGGCGGAGTGATCGAGCGTATGACGTAAAAGATCGCTCAGTCCGACCAGCATGTTCACCGCGGCTTGGTTCTTGTTGTCACGAACAAGACCAACGATGCCGTTGAGAGTGTTGAAGAGGAAGTGTGGATGCAATTGCATTCGGAGGGAATCCAACTGCGCTTGCGCTAGTTGCGTTTCCAGCCTCGTGGCCCAAAGCTCCCGCTCGCGATACTTGCGATAGTAGTCGAGCGCATAACAAATCCCGATCACCGCGCCATAGACCAGCAGGTCAGAACCAAAGGAGCCTTGCATCCGCGAAAGGAAGCGAGGCCAAAACGCCGTCGGGCTGGAACCCATGTTGTCGAACGGCTTGACGGTTAAAGTAATTGCTGTGGCCGCGGCACTATGAATAATGGATACGAGCAAGAAGACCGGCAGGTGGATAAGAAGGTTCTTCTTCCACGCCTCACCGACAAGCGAGTACCTGCGCGCGAACCACACCATCGCGGGAGTCAGCGGCGCCCAGGCTAACCACATCAGGATGCCCCACGAAAAGACGCGCCACGCCGCATGGCCCATCCCTTCGGAGCGCACCTCGAAATAGATCGGGCCGGCATAGATGACGCCGAGCATCGCCCAGACGGCAATGATGGCGGCCCACTTCATTCGAGAAGTCATCTCAGTCAATCTACGCTCATCCGCGTTCATCTGCGGCTAAAGATCATACTACCCAGCCTTTGCTCTGGTATTCCATGTAAGTCGCAGTGTTCTGGGCCACTTCCCTGCCAAAATATCGATCGACGACGCGCAGCGCGAGATCTATCCCAGAAGACAGACCGCCGGCAGTGGATATCTTTTCCTCTTCGACAAAGCGCAGCCCGCGCTTGACCGTGACATCGGGAAACGCCTTCGCAAATTGATCGATAAAGTCGTGATGTGTGGTTGCCGACTTGCCGGCCAGCAGACCAGCCTTGCCGAGTTGGAAGGCGCCGGTGCAAACAGACATGACCACGTCGGTTGAAGTGGACATTTTGCGGAGCCACGCGTGAAGTGCCTCCGATCCTCTCTGCGCCGGCACCACCACGACCTTTGGTTGCGGCGCCGAATCGAATGTGTAGTCTGGGACAAGCTTGAGTCCGCCTGAACCAGTGAGAGTCTCGATTTTGTCGGACACCGTGAACAACTCGAATGGCATTTGGTCATCCATATCTTTGCCGCGGTCTCTGACATGGACGTCCTGGAAAACTTCCCAGGGACCGGCGAAATCGATCACCGTCACTCCTTCAGAGACAGCAAAGGCGACCGGAATTTTTCCTTTGGCAGGCGGTGTCAGTTTGCTGTTGACTGAGAAGAAGTTGCCGCTAAGTGCGTGGGGAAATGAGCCGGTGGCGACAACGGCGCCGAAACAGGCACTTTGATTTATAAATTCTCTTCGCTTCATTTTTTACCTCCAAACATCTTTACAGGATGAACAGGATTTACATGTAATCATGAAAAATCCTGTTCATCCTGTAAAAAGTGCGGGTGTGGTTGAACGACGATGCAGACCGCCGTTTTTGAGTGATGAATTGAGCCGCAGATTTACGCAGATGAACGCTGATCTGCGTAATTTGCGTTAATCTGCGGCTAATACTTCGCCACGCGTGGATCGACGTCTTCTGACCAGGCGGTAATGCCGCCTTTGAGATTGATCAATCGTCCCTGGAAGCCTGCGCGCTTGAGCGCCTCGATTGCTTTCGCGCTGCGCACGCCACCTTTGCAATGAACGATGGTTTCAACTTCGGAATCGATCTCGTTCATGCGACCCACCACGTGGCCTAACGGGATCAACTTCGTCCCCGGAATCCGCGCGATCTCAAACTCGTGCGGCTCGCGCACGTCGATGATCTGAATTCGATCTCCACGCAAGCGACGCGCGTTGAGCTCAGTCGCCGAGATCTCCTCGAGCTTCGAGTCGGGCTGAGGCGCCTGATGCGCTGCCATACCGCAGAATTCCTCGTAATCAATCAACTCTTTGATCGTCGGCTGCTCGCCGCAAACAGGACACTTCGGATCTTTCCGCAGTTTGAATTCACGAAACTTCATGGTCCAGGCGTCGAAGAGTAGCAGCCGGTTAATCAGCAAATCTTCTGCGCCGAGAATGATCTTGATCGTCTCGTTCGCCTGAATTGCGCCGACGATTCCCGGCAGAACGCCAAGCACCCCGCCTTCCGCGCACGAAGGGACTAAACCCGGTGGCGGTGGCTCCGGATAGAGACAGCGATAGCACGCGCCCCTGCCGGCCCAGAACACACTCGCCTGTCCTTCAAACCTGAAGATCGAGCCGTAAACGTTAGGCTTACCACTCAGCACGCATGCGTCGTTGACGAGATAACGCGTGGGAAAGTTGTCGGTGCCGTCCACCACGATGTCGTAGTTGCGGAAGAGCTGCATTGCATTGTGGCTTGTCAGCCGCGACTCGTGCGTCTCGATCTCAATGTGCGGATTGATGTCGCGCAAGCGATCGCGCGCTGATTCGATTTTTCGACGCCCGAGATCCTTGGTGCCGTGAATGATCTGTCGCTGGAGGTTCGATTCTTCGACGACGTCAAAATCAACTATGCCGATCCGCCCAACGCCGGCCGCCGCCAGGTACATTCCCAACGGCGCGCCCAGTCCTCCGGTACCGATCATCAACACGCTTGCCGCTTTTAAACGCCGCTGACCCTGCATGCCGACTTCCGGCATGATTAGGTGGCGGCTATAACGCATGATCTCTTCGTTCGAAAGTTCCGGCAACGACTGGCTCACTTCCGACTCGATTACCGCGCCGCCCGCAATCGACGGAACGATCATGATCGTGTCGCCATCCTTCACTGGCGTGTCAGGTCCGGACGCGTGGCGTATGTCTTCGTCGTTGAGATAGACGTTGACGAAGTTGCGCAACGCGTTCTGATCGTTGAAGAGATGGCGACGAAGCGCGGAGTGTGTCGAAGTAAGTTGATTAAGCGCCTCACCGGCAGTCTTTGCTTCGACGACGACCTGTGACTGTCCGGCGACGAACTGTCGCAACGGCGCCGGTATTGAAATTGTTACTGGCATTGTATTTCCTCCTGGTTGAACCGCGAGCGATCCGGTTCCTGCTCCCACGAAAACAGATCGTTGGCCCGCTCTGCACTCGTCGAAACGATGATGTATGAGTAAGTGGGCCACGCATGCTCAAGATCGTATTGCGATGGCACTGCCGGTGAATCAGGATGCGAATGATAAAAACCAACTACTTCTAAATCTTTCCCTAACGCGTATCGTTCACCACGCATCAACTCGTGCGGCTCGATCAAAAACCGGTTGCGCTTGGCGCTCTCCTCGCGCGCATTCGAAATCGGATACGTTTCTTTGACGACCTTCCCATTCGATCCATAACGACCAAGCAACAGCCCGCAGCATTCATAAGGGTAATCACGCACGCCGTGCTCGCGAATCTGATCAAGTAGCTCTTTGGTGATGCTGATCATTAATCCACAGATAAGCTCTGTTCTATGTCGGCAATGATGTCGTCGATTTTCTCAATTCCAACCGAGATGCGTACGAGTCCATCGACAATCCCGAGCTCTTGTCTTCTCGCCGGCAGGAAATCGCGATGCGACGCCGTCGCCGGGTGCAACACACTGGTAAAAACGTCGCCGAGACTCGTCGAACGCACACACAACTTCAACGCATCCATAAAGCGAAACGCCGCCTCACGCGTATTCTCGCGCAGCTCGATGGAAACGAGTGCGCCCAGCCCGGGATAATGAACCCGATCGATCCGCGAATGTTCTTTCAAGTGGTTGGCTAACGCTCGTGCATTCTCACACTGCCGCTCCATCCGCACCGCCAGCGTCTTCAAACCCCGCAGAATCTCGTGTGCTTCCCAAACACTAAGCACGCCGCCGACTAGCTTCATCACGCTAATCAGAGCCATGCTGTCCATTTCGTCGCGAGAGACCACCAAACCACCCATCGCATCGGCGTGACCGCCTAAATATTTCGTCGCGCTATGGACCACCATGTCAGCGCCGAGCTTCAAAGGCTGGCAGAGATAAGGTGACGCAAATGTGTTGTCTATAATCAGCCGTGCACCATTCTCGCGTGCGATCTCGACGCAGGCTTTAATGTCACAAACCTTGAGCAGTGGATTTGAAATCGTTTCCGCAATCATGACTTGCGGCTGCAGCTCGCGCGCTTTCTCACGCACGCTCGCCAGGTCGGCGTAGTCGACGTTGACGGTCTTCACACCAAACGAAGCAAAGACGCTGTTCAGCAAACCTGTCGTAGCGCCATAAAGATCCTGTGAAGCAAGAACAGTTGAACCCGATTTCAAATCACAGGCAATGAGCGCGGCGTGAACCGCCGCCATGCCCGTGGCGTACGCGCAGGCTGTCGCGCCTTCTTCCACCTCGCGCACAGCCTCCTCGAGCGCGGCGGTCGTCGGGTTGCCGTAGCGCGTGTAGATGAATCCCTGCTTCTCTCCGCTAAAGACCTGATCGATCTCCTGCATCGAGTCGTAAGTAAACGTCGCACTGGCGTAGATCGGAGTTGAGACAGGCTTGGCATCGGGCAGCGCTTGTCGCTCGCCGCCGTGCACGAGTTTGGTCGAGATGTCGTACTTGGTCATATCCACAGATTACGCAGATTATGCCGAATATCCGTGTAATCTGCGAAATCTGTGGATAAGAAACTGTTTATGTAGTTTCATTGAGATACCGCTCACCGCCGTCGCAAAGCACAGTCACCACCACGGCCGGCCGCTGCAATGAAACAGCCAGCCGCCAGGCAGCAAAAACATTGGCGCCGGAGCTCGGGCCAACCAACAATCCTTCTTCGCGAGCTAATCTGCCCGTCATTAATAACGCATCTTCGGTCGCGACTTCCAGCGTTTCGGCGACCAGCGACTCGTCGAAGATCCCCGGCGTAATGGCCGTGGCCATGTGTTTCAGGCCTTCGAGACCGTGCAAAGGCGATTCAGGTTGGACGGCAATGCCTTTCAGGTTCGCGTTGAGTTCGCGCAAACGTCTGACGACGCCGACAAACGTGCCCGAGGTTCCCAGGCCGGTTACGAAATGTGTGATTTGCCCGCCGGTCTGTTCCCAGATCTCACTCGCAGTGGTTTCATAGTGGGCCAGCCAGTTGGCGTCGTTATTGTACTGATCCGGATAGAAGTATTTTTCGGGGGCGCCGGCGAATATTTCACGTGCGATTAGCTGCGCGCCGTCAGTGGATAGCAGCGGATCGGTCTCGACGATCTCAACTCCATAAGTCTTCAGAATTCTTTTGCGTGCTGCGCCGGCATTTTTTGGCAGGCAAACTTTGACGCGATAACCGCGCGAGGCGCCGATCATTGCATACGCGATACCGGTATTGCCGCTGGTCGCGTCGAGAATCGTCATTCCCGGTTTCAGCCTGCCGCTTCTCTCCCCTTCCAGGATCATCGAGAGCGCTGCGCGATCCTTAACCGAGCCGCCGGGATTGAGATGCTCTGCTTTCGCAAAAACCTGAACGCCTTGTTCCAAAGCTGCATCAAACAACCGCAGCCGCAGCAAAGGCGTGCGACCGATGTATGCTTCGACAGTTCCAGGTGCAACACCAGCACTGATGAGATCTTCTAAAACGTCCAGGTGCATAACAACTCCAAATAAAAACGGCCGCCACTTCTTCAAGAAGTGCGACCGGTTTCGCCGTGAAATCTGCTGGTCAGTTGAGAGCTATCTGCTCATCCTGCCTGCACACGGCCTCGCGGTCGCGCTGCAATAGCAGCACTGACAACAGAGACAACATGCGCAAGCCTTCAACATGACTCGGAAACTATAGGCGCGCGTTAATTTGCTGTCAAGGGCGGCAGATTTCGCAGATGAACGCGGATCAGACTTAAGAACTTTTTGCTTGATCGCATCATTCGCGTTAATCTGTGGCACATGTCTGACTGGCCATCACTACCGCTCGAAGAATGGAAGGACACGTGTGCGACATTGCACATGTGGACACAGATCGTGGGCAAAGTTCGTCTAGCCCAAACACCGCTCGTAAACCACTGGTGGAACGTGCCGCTTTACGTCTCCGCGCGCGGTTTGACGACGACCGCGATGCCGCACGGCGAAATCTTCTTCGAGATGGAGTTTGACTTCATCGATCACAAGCTCGTGATCACGTGCAGCCACGGAGCGACTGCCACTGTCGCGCTCGAACCCAAATCCGTCGCTAAGTTTTATCAGGAAGTGATGAGCGCGCTGAGCGGATTGGGATTGGCAGTTCACATCTGGAAAATGCCGGTTGAGATACCCGATCCGATCCCTTTCGATCAGGATGAGCAACATGCTGCTTACGATCCTGAGTATGTGAACAGGTGCTGGCGCGTTCTTCGTTCGTCAGAACGCGTGATGCAGGAGTTTCGTTCGCGTTTCATTGGGAAGTGCAGCCCCGTGCACTTTTTCTGGGGCAGCTTCGATCTCGCGGTGACACGATTCTCGGGCAGGGCTGCGCCAGTCCGACCCGATGCGGATGTGATTACGCGCGAAGCGTATTCACACGAGGTTATCAGTCATGGCTGGTGGCCGGGCCAGGGGCCGCTCGGCAAGCCCGCGTTTTATTCTTACACTGCGCCCGCGCCGGCGGGCTTAAGCGCTCAGAAAATCCAGCCCGAGCAGGCGCTCTGGAGTAATGATTTGAGTGAGTTTTTATTGTTGTACGACGACGTGCGCACCGCGGCAAACCCGGATGCCGCGTTGATGGACTTTCTCCAGAGCACCTACGAAGCCGGCGCGAACCTCGCTAACTGGGATCGCGCTTCACTGGAAAGAGCTTAGCCGCGGATAACGCGGATCCGTGCAAGTCGGATTTACACAGATCCGTGTCATCCGTGGTTAGAATTTAAATCTGACACCCAATTGAATCTGGCGCTCACCTAAGAAAGTTCGAGGACCACCGAAAGGCGTGGACACCGCCGGATTGGTCAACACTAGCGCCGAAGAACTCGCAATCCCATACCGCCCGGTATTCACCGTCGCAATGTTCGATCGATTGAACAGGTTGAACGCCTCCGCTAGGAAACTCAAACTATAGTTCTCACCAAACTTGAACGCCTTCGCCACACGAGTATCGAAAACATAAATGCTCGGCGTCGTGAAACCATTGCGCTCGGTTCCGGGTACGCGATCGGTGCTGGGATTACTATCGCGATTCGCGTCACCGGCGATCAAAGCCGAATACGCAAACCCCGATTGCAGCGTGATGATTCCGGAGAACGTCCAATTGCTCAGCACGTGTCGCGCGAACGCATTGTCCTTCTGCACCGTTCCGATCTCGTAAACCGGACTGAAAATAAAGCGATGCCTGATATCGAGATCGCTGCGGCCCCAATCCGCATTTATGTCGAGGTTATTTTGCAGGCCCTTCGCATCGTCCGCGCCGACAACCACCATCGTCTGATCCGGTCGATTGTCCTTCGTGTCGGACAAGGTGTAGGCAGCGATAAACTGGAACCCGCGTGTGAAGCGGCGCTTCAGTTCCATAGCGAGCGCGTTGTAGCGGGAGTCTGCGGTGCTCTCAAACAAATTGATTCGTGCAAATCCCGGAATCGGCCGCGCGGCTGGATGACGCAGCACTGTAAACGTTTGACCAGCCGGATCCGTGACGGTTGTCGGCACCGGCGGCGCGAGATTGATGTCGCGTGTGCGGCTGAGATGAACACCGCGGAAGTAGAGATAACTGACCGACAAGCTCGTGTTCGCAAACAGCTCGCGCTCCACGCCGAGTCGTCCCTGCTGTACGTAAGGTTGCGCGTAATCTCGCGCGAACAAGTAAAGACTCGGATTCACACCTCCGGCTGCCGGTGGCGCGCTGAAGATGTTTGGATAGATCGGACAAGGATTAGGCACGAGCGTGCAGTTCAAACTCACACCCGTCACCTGGATGCCGTTTTGTGAATGCGCTGTGCCGAGCATGATCGCGGGTGTGCGGCCGAAGAAGATGCCGTAACCGCCGCGCACCACCGTCTTGTCGTCAAACGCATAACTAAAACCAAAACGTGGACCAAAGTTGTTGCCGTCGCGAATTGGAGTCCTCGTGCTCAAACCAACCGCTGCTAAAGCAGCACTCGGATTGTTCACTTCCGGATCGGCCATGTCCTGCAAGTCGTAGCGCAGTCCGAGATTCAAGGTGAGCTTTGGACTGACGCGCCAATCATCCTGCACAAAAAGTCCATACTCATTCAGGTCGGGATTGGTGGTGCCTCCCGAAGTTCCAGCGCCGGGAAAGTTTTGTGTAAACGCGGCCGGCGTGTTTGAAGCAAACAACGCGTACGAGTTGAAAGTGAATTGACCGGTGAACAGACCCGGAAAGAAATTGAAGACACGATCGAAATTCAGATCGGCGCCGAATTTCAGACTGTGCTTGCCGCGCGTGTAACTGACAACGTCGATGAACTGCGCGCGCTTGATGGTCGTTTCACGCGGACTGAAATTGTTTCGTCCTAGCTGGAGAAAGCCGCCGCCCGTTTGAATGCGCGCTTCAGTGACGTCGCTGTTCGCTTCGCCTGGTTCGCGGTCGCGGCCAAACTGAAAACGAAAGTCGTTGATCACCACGGACGAAAGGGTCGAGATCAGTGAACCTGAGAAAGTCGTCGTCTTTGCGACACTGTTGCCGGAGTGTTCTTCAACACTGAGCGGGCCGCCGTTTTCGTTGTTGTTGCCGGTGAAGTTCTGCTGATTGAACCGCAGGACGAGCTGGTTTGCGTCATTCAATCTGATGTCTGACTTGACCATGAACACGTCCTGATCGCGTCCGATCTGGTACGTGTCCATAAATGGCAAAAGCAGGTTCTGAATGCTCGCGGGCTGCGCGAAGAAGTTTGGCGCATCGACGACGTTCGGAATATTCGAACGCTGCCCGTCGTAAGCAAAGAAGAAGAACGCGCGGTCCTGTTTGATTGGACCACCAATCGTCGCGCCAAACTGATTGATTTGCGACTTGGGACGCTTCGCATTGCGGGCGGTCAGAATCGGCGTGTTGGAGTTCAATGCTTCATCGCGGAAGAATTCAAACGCGCTGCCGTGCCATTCGTTCGTTCCCGACTTCGTTACCACATTGATCACTGCACCGCCGGCGCGGCCGAACTCAGCCGAGAACCCATTCTGGTTTACCTGAAACTCCTGCACCGATTCTTCCGAGAACTGGTAAGGCGGGCGTGTGCCCGTGCGTCCGAATGATTGTCCGAAGAACGTGTTGTTGTTGTCGGCGCCGTCGACTTGAAGACTGTTGAGAGTACCTTTCTGTCCGCCGACTGCAAGATCGCCTTGTCGCGTCGGATCGCGAACGACGCTCGGCGTGAGGGTGGCGAAGTCGAGAAAGTTGCGCCCGTTGACCGGCAAGTTCTGAATGGCGCGTTCGTTTACGACGGAAGAGATCGAGGTGCGAGTTGTTTCCACGACCTGGCCTTCGGCGGAAACGTCAACCATCGCCACAGTCGCGTTACCGACTGCCAATTGGATGTCGAGCGGCGTTTGGCCTCCCACAGTCACGATGACGTTGGTGAAACTTGCAGGGACAAAGCCCTGCGCGCCGCTGGTTTCAACTTTGTAAGCGCCCGGTGGAAGAAAGACGATTCGATAAACACCTTCGTCGTTTGTCTGTGCGCTCTTTTGCAGTCCGTTCGCGAGATTCGTCGTCATGACGGTGACGTTCGGGACTGACGCAGCGTTCGGATCAGTGACGCGTCCTTCGATGTTTCCGGTGTTTGCC
>JBKPJS010000423.1:0-4962 GCA_046730815.1 Acidobacteriota bacterium | reverse complement strand
GGCTCTCGTCTACGATTCAAATTCCGGCGCGTCCTGCGAAGGGATAAACGGTTACGGATGGAAGAGACGACAATTCGGGAATGCACCACGATCGAAGAGTTTGACAGATGCATTCAGTTGCAACGCGAGGCATTCGGGTTTCCCGATCTGGAACTCTCGCCGCGTCGTCATTTGATCGTTTCACGCGAGGCCGGCGGGTGGACGTTGGGCGCTTTCGTCGGAGATCGCATGGTCGGCTTTGTTCATCATCTTGCCGCCGTGCGTGGCAACGAGATCTTTGGCTACTCGCACGTGATGGCCGTGGCGAAGGATTATCAGAACAAGGGAGTGGGCGCGCGTTTGAAGTGGGCCCAGAGAGAACGGGCGCTCGGTGAGGGCCGCGAGTTCATCACGTGGACCTGGCATCCGATGCAGGCGCGCAACGCGCACTTCAATCTCAACCGGCTTGGCGTGATCGCGGATACTTACGTTGACAACTTCTATGGGATCGAGCCCAGCGGCTTGCCGGGCGATCGGCTGTTCGCGATGTGGCGATTGAACTCTGCACGTGTTGTAGCGCTTGCTGCTGGTTCTGTGGCATCGATCGAGGCAAAGCCGGTTGCGACAGTGGCCATACCATCAGAATGGATATCGCTTGTTAAGCAGGACCCGCAGCGCGCGCGAGCTGAGCAGGCGCGTGTGAGAGAAGAATTCACGAAAGCGTTTGCGCAAGGGCTGATTTGCGCCGGATTTGAACGCGGAGACGAGCAGCCGCGATATTTACTGTTTGAGCCTTCTTCATTGCCAACTGCCGATTGCCAATTGCCGATTTCGTGAAGGGTCGGATGAAAAATTGGCAATCGGCCATTGGCAATCGGCAATGACATGAACTTTACCAAGTTTGACCGCTATGTAGATCGCCACGCCCGCAGCTTCACGGAGCGTTTGCAGAACCTTTGCCGCATGCCGTCAGTTGCCGCGCGTGGCAGCGGCATGCGCGCGATTGCGGAAACGGTCGAACAGTCAATGCAGCGAGTAGGCATGGGTACGCGCTCGTTTCGCGTCGGCTCCGGGTATCCAATCCTCTACGGTGAGTGTGGCAGTGGTCCAAAAACTTTCGTCGTTTATGGCCACTACGACGTGCAGCCGGTGGGCCATCTGACTGAGTGGTCCTCAGGTCCGTTCGCTGCCACTATTGAAGAAGGAAAGTTGTACGCACGCGGCGCTGCAAACAGTAAAGGAGATCTTGTTGCGCGTCTCGCCGCCGTTGAAGCCTACCAGAAAACTTTCGGCAAACTGCCGGTGTGCTTGCGGTTCATTGTCGAAGGCGAAGACGGCCTCGGCAGTCCCAGTCTTTATCGCTTTACGAATGAGAACGCTGATTTGTTGAAAGCTGATGGGTGTTTGTGGGACGAGGGTTCCAGCGACACGAAAGAGACCCCGATAATCAGCCTCGGCTTCAAAGGCATTACGTTTCTGGAACTCCGCGCCTTTGGCGCGCGCTCCGATCTGCACTCGAAGTGGGGCGCCATCGTTCCAAATCCTGCCTGGCGACTGGTGCAGGCGCTTGCGACCATTACCTCGCCAAAAGGCGTGATCACGATTGACGGCTTCTCATCACACATTGCACCCATCAGCGACGAAGACTCGGAAGTGTTGCGAGCAATCGAGCTGGACGAAGCGGGGTTGAAGCGTGAGTTTCGTATCGGCGGCTGGGTCAGGGCAATGAAAGGCCAAACGTTGGTCAAGGAACATATCTTTGGTCCAACGTGCACGATCTGCGGTATTCACACGGGCCATACCGAAGCGGGTGCGAAGACCATTTTACCGAGCACGGCAATGGCGCGGCTCGATTTCCGCCTCGTCCCGGATCTGACTGCTCAAATTGTAGTCGGACTGTTACGCGAACATCTCGACGTTCGTGGTTTCAAAGATATCGAGATTATCGAGCTTGGAAGCGCGCCTCTGGCGAAATCGTCGGCAAAGTCGCGCGTTGCCCGGGCGGTGATTGAATCGATTGCTGAGGTCTACGGCAAACCTCCGCTCATTTATCCGATGGATCCTTCGAGTGGGCCAGTAGGAGCGGTGTGTGGCGTATCGCAGCCACCCACGCCAGTCGCTTCTTTTGGAACCAGTTACGCAGGTTCCAATCCTCACGGGCCAAATGAGAACATCCGCATCGAAGATTTCTTGAAGAGCATCAAGCTGATCGGTCGCGTGATTCACAAGCTGGCGGCGGCGAAGTCCAAACCGATTTCGGATGTGCACGAAGACACGAGACCAACCGCGCCGCTACCGAAACTCAAGCATGCGAGAAATGAGGAGTCAGTTTTACAGGATTTACAGGATTAGACATGATTTACATGTTAATCCTGAATAATCGTGTAAATCCTGTAAAACTGTAATTGAAGGAGGAACGCGTTTGGCCGCCAGGGCTACCGCACGCCAGATCGAAAAACTCAGAGAGGAGATTCGACGGCATGACGAACTTTACTACGTCGAAAACTCTCCGGAGATCTCCGATCGCGAATACGATCAACTACTCGAAGACCTTCAAAAGCTCGAGGAAGCGCATCCCGAGTTAATAACGCCCGACAGCCCCACACGGCGAGTTGGCGGACGGCCCGCGGAAGGATTTCCAGAGGTCGTTCACACCCGCCAGATGCTCTCGCTCGACAACAGCTACAACATTGATGAGCTGCGCGCGTTTGACGACCGTTGCCGTCGTCTCGCTGAAGGTCGTCCGCTCGAGTACGTCGCGGAGCTCAAGATCGATGGGCTTTCACTGTCGCTGCAATATGAAGACGGTCTGTTGGTGCGTGGTGTAACTCGTGGCGACGGGCGCATCGGTGAAGACGTCACGCAGAATGCGCGCACGATCCGCAGCGTTCCATTGCGTCTCAAAACTCAGGCGAAGCGCATCGATTCAACTCTCGAAGTGCGTGGAGAAGTTTTTATTCCACGAGATGTTTTTGAAAGAACCAACGCGGAGAGGGAAGAGCTGGGACAACCGCGGTTCGCGAATGCACGCAACGCAGCGGCCGGCGCGATCCGGCAACTCGATTCGCGCCTCGTCGCACGTCGCAAGCTCGACATGTTTGTTTACGATCTGCTGGTGAATAGTCGCAAGCCGTTTCCTACTCACTGGGAATCACTCGACTGGCTCGAGCTCGCAGGCTTTCGCGTTAATCCACATCGCATGCTCTGCAAAACGATCGATGAAGTGATCGACTTTGCGAATGAGAAAGAAGCCCTCCGCGATGATCTCGGATATGAGATTGATGGTCTGGTCGTAAAGGTCAACTCCACCTCGCTGCAAGACGAGTTTGGTACGACATCGAAAGCACCGCGTTGGGCAATTGCTTACAAGTATCCTGCGCGCCAGGAGTCGACGCAGGTTCTGGACATCTTAGTCTCGGTCGGACGCACGGGGGCACTTACTCCAGTCGCCATTTTAGAACCGGTGGTTCTCGCGGGCACGACTGTCTCGCGCGCGACGTTGCACAACGAAGACGAAATCGGGCGTTTAGGGGTCAAGATTGGCGACTGGGTTCTGATTGAGAAGAGCGGCGAGGTCATTCCCAAAGTGCTCAGCGTTGTTACCTCGAAGCGCACGGGGAAAGAGCGTGACTTTGAGCCTCCCGAGAGGTGCCCAGTTTGTGACGGTTTGATATCCCGCCCGGAAGGTGAAGTCGTGGCGCGCTGTGTGGCGGCGGACTGTACCGCGCAGTTGATGGGTCGTCTGCTTCACTTTGCTTCGCGGCGCGCGATGCGAATCGAGGGATTGGGTGAAGTGCTCGCGGAGCAATTGGTCGCGGCGAATCTCGTGAAGGACGTTGGGGATCTTTATTCGTTGACACTGGAGCAGGTCGCAGGTCTCACGCGGATGGCGAAGAAGTCGGCGACGAATCTACTGGCGCAGATCGAAGCTAGTAAGTCACGAGATTTGTCCAATCTGATTTATGCCTTGGGCATCCGTCACGTTGGCGAGAGAACTGGCGGCATTCTGGCGCACGAACTCGGTTCGCTCGAACGCCTGGCGAGCGCCTCCGTTGAAGAGTTGGACGCGATCCCGGAGATCGGCTTGACCGTGGCGGAAAGTGTTCACGATTGGTTCGACGATGAAGGGAATCGCGCGCTTTGTGATAGGCTGCGAGCCGCTGGCGTAAAGACAGAGATTGAACGTCGCAGTGATGCGAAGGTCGATGAGCGCTTTGCCGGAAAGCAGTTTGTATTAACTGGGACGCTGGAAAGCTTCACTCGCGATGAGGCGCGCGCGTTGATCGAAGCACGAGGCGGACGTGTTAATTCTTCGGTCAGCAAGAAGACGGATTACGTAGTAGCCGGCGAAGCCGCGGGATCAAAACTCGACAAAGCCCAGTCACTCGGCGTCACTGTTATCGATGAAGCCAGCTTTAGAGAGATGTTGGTAGAACAATAGACAGGATTACAGGGTTAACATGAGCAGTACAGAACCAAATAAAAAACTCGAATTACTTTACACGCTCTTTTGTGACGACGTGCGGCTGGAGGCTGGGAATAAGCTCTCCTTCATGGGTGTTTTTCAGAACATCATGGTGCAGCAGTTACCCGTTTCGCTGATCAAGTTTGCCATCGTGAACCACTGGCAAGGTCAGGGCAGTTACCTGTCCGAGGTACGGATCCTCACACCCGATCGGCAACACCCCGTCGTCGTGTCGCAGCCGACGCGCTTCGAAATCGCGTCTGGCGGCTTCGCCGACAACATCAGTTTCTTCGTTAACGTGACGTTTCCGACCGCCGGCCGCTACGTGGTGCAGACTCTGATCGATTCGAATCTTTATGAGGAGCAGGTACTAACAGTCTCCGACGTCACCGAGCCTGAGCTGCTCGGTGCGTCGGAGGCAGTTAATTAAGCCGTGGCTGGGGAGCCTAGCCTACGTCAATTTTGAACAGTTTAATTTTGGAATTGAGAGTGGTTGCCTTTATTCCAAGGAGCCTTGC
>JBKPJS010000422.1:0-3641 GCA_046730815.1 Acidobacteriota bacterium | reverse complement strand
GCTATTAGTCGATTGCCCGATGCTGTGAACATCACGCTAAGTACTTCGTCAGTCACGAAACGTTCGTCGAGATCTGATAGCCGCACTTCTCGTTCGGTTCTTCCGTTGTTGACGTTCACGCCGGCGAGGCCATTGGCGTCGCGAGTGTCGAGGTCGGTGTAGAAATACATCCACTGCCCACGCAGCGTTGCGAGGCGCTCGCGATGCCAGAGGAAGCGTGAGAGGCGGTCGAGGCGTGCTGCAGGATCGATTCGATCTAAAAGCCTGTCTTCCACGCCGTTCGTGCTGCGAGTGCTTCCAGTGCTTCTTTGTGGCCCGAATTGGCCAAAACGCGATGACCCATATCTTCCAGCAGACGCCGTTGCCAGAGATTGAAGATTCGAGAACGACGAGCGCGCAGCTAGTCCCGACCAACTCAAACTTGTTACCGCCCGCGCGACCTGCACGCCCCGAACTGCCGTCATCGCAGGCGCCCCAAAACGAAAGTAAAGTGACGCCGCGCGTGCCGCGATTGCCGCAACAGTGCGAAAGATGCCGCGGCCTGGCGGTGTGTGCCGAGCGCGCCAGAGCTGCCGGCCACTAAACGGATCGAAGGCCGCGATCTCAGACTGGCCACCAATCACAACATCACCACGTTCATTCAACAGCCCGAACGAAGCGGGTTCGATCTTGTGTGGAACACGACCGGTTCGTTTGCCATTGCTTGCATCCAGCAGGATCAGATCGTCGCGATCGGCGATCGCGATTGTATTTCGATCCGGCAACAGAAGATTCGTGATGCCTTTGTCTGCACCCTTGTAGCGCCAGAGCACTTTTCCGGTAAGAATGTCAATCGCGCTCACGCCGTACGAACCGCGCTCGACAGTCTCACCGTCTTTTAAGCGCGTGAATTGTCCACCTGTGCGCACGTAAAGAACGTCGCCTACGAGGATCATCTCCGGCGTCAATCCCAGATCTTTTGCTTCCCACTCGGTGTCTCCCGTCTGACGCGAGATAGCTCTGATGCGCCCATGACCCGACGCGTAGATGAAGCCCTCCATGAAGATCGGTTCGGCTTCGGTGAGTGCAAGTCCTTCTTCGTTAACGCGATACTTCTCACGCAGACGCTCCTTGCCACTTCGCGCGTCGAATGAAGTGACACCTTCATAAAAAACGTATAGCCGCTCGCCGGCGAAGACCGGTGGGTAATAGTTGTCCAGCGTGTAATCAACTTCTTTGCTCGAATCTTCCGACCAGCGCGCCGGCATCATCTCGACTTCGCCAACTTCGTATTTCCAGAGCTCATCGCCGGTAGCGAGATCAAGAACGTGCAGCAGTGGGCGACGTTTGAAACCATCACGCGCGCGGTTCTTCGCATCTTTTGCGAGCACGACTGCGAGCAGATCCGTGTCCTGGTCAACCGACATCTGCATCACCGCGCCTTTGATCTTGTCACTGCGCCAGATCGAGTCGCCGGTCAAAAGATTAACTGCCTCGATGCGAGCCTTGTCGCCCTTTTCTAAACTCAAGAGCATGAGGTCAGTCCCAGGCACGGGAGCAACATCGGTTTCATCGAGTGAAGTGTCCTTGCGGCGCCACAGAACTTCGCCCGTGGAGCCGTCGACAGCGTAGAGCGACTTCTCGGTGCCCGCGACGACAACGCCCAGCTCAGTCGATTGATAAAACCGGATGTCTTTATCGAGTTTTGCAGTCCACGATTGGGCGAAAGCAGGCAAGGAAGAGAACAGAACAAACAACAAGAACAACAGACGCAACTTCATGCTACGAGGATAACACCACAAAGACACTAAGACACAAAGGATCATGCTGAATAAATGCTATTTGTGCCTTAGTGTCTTTGTGGTTAGTTTCTGCTCAGTCTGCTATGCTTTGCCGGTGATTCGAAGGGTTTGCCTGGTGGTTTTTATTGTATTCGCAGCGACTTCATCGTCTGCGCAGTCGCTGGATCCGAACACTCCTGCACCTGTTCGCAGTAACAGTGTGTCCGGCCGGATCGCCGCTCGCGATCTCGGTGATGCGCGGCTCACCGATCATTACTATGCCTTCACCGGTACGCCTGGTGATCTTCTGATCACAGTTCAAAGCAACAATCTCAACGGCGACGTCGACGTATTCACGGCGGGTTCGTTACGACCGTTACTGAAGCTTACTCTTTATGCTGAGATCCCCGCACCAGTCACAAAGGGAATTTACCTGCGCAAGCGCGAAGATCTGATATTGCGAGTGGAAGCGCGCAGCCCGAACGATGATGAAGGAACTTACCGTCTGTTTTTCGGTGGTTCGTTTGAGCCGATTATCGGCGGAGCTGATATTGCTGAAACTGAAACGCCGCCAACGGAAACTCCCAGGAGTCCCGGAACGAGACGTGTCTCATCAGTAGGAGCAAGGATCGAGGAACCCGCACCGCCCGTGACTGAGGTGGCAGCAACTCCTACACCTGAGCCAACACCCGAACCGACGCCCGAAGCCAAACCAGTTGAGACACCAAAGGAATCAGCAGAGAAACCTGGTGAGACTGAAGCTGAGAAACCAGCAGCACCGGCTCCGCGCAACACTCGCGGACGCAGGCCTGCCGGACGTCGGCCCTCGGCCCGGACGAGAGATACCGTTGTCGCTACCGAAGAAACAAAGCCAAAACCCCCGCCTGAGCCGGAGCCTGAGATTGGACCACGCCTCGTGATCGAAACCAGTGACGGAACGCTGATCAATCGTTCGATGAGTACCGTCAGACGTGTAACGGTCGAGAATGGTCAGGTAGTGGTGACAGGCAAGGACGGGAAGATCGATCGCATACTGCTCGCGAACGTGCTGCGGATGTCGATCTCACCTTAGCCGCAGATTTACGCGGAAAAACGCAGATCAGAAAAATGCCTTCTTGTTCTGGTCTGCGTTTTTCCGCGTAAAGCTGCGGCTACTTCTTTTCTTTCAAACTAGCGAGCTTGTCCCGGAATTGAGGTAGGTCCTGGCTGTTGGGGTCAACCTTCTCCAATTGCGCGATCGCTTCTTCCGCCGCTTTCGCATCCCCCATTTCCAGGGTCACTGCGGCGAGTCCTGCCAGCACCATCGTGTCGCCAGATTTCATCTTCATCGCCGCTCGATACCACTTCTCAGCTTGATCGTAGTGGCCCGCATCGAGGTTGACCATTCCCAGTGTAGCAACCGTCTGGTAATCGGTGGGCTGTATCTGATTTGCTTTCAATAGAAATTCTATCGCCTGATCGTAGCGCTGTATCTGATAGTAGAGCGCAGCAGCTTTGATCTGCGCGTCGAAATTTTTTGGCTCGTTCCGCGCCTTCTCCAACGAAGCCGCAACTTCCTCACGCATCTTCTGCGGATCGGGAGCGTTCTGGCCGCCGACCGGCGGATGATCGGCGGGCAGCGTTTGCGAACTCGCCGCTGTCTGTTGCATCGCAGTCTTTTGGGCCATCGAACTGGCAAACATGAAGCCAACGATGAACCCCAGCAGTATTCCTATAATCGCAAAAAGAAGATTCTCTCTGGACATGATTCCTTTACTTACCAGCGGCCAGCGATTTCCCCTCGTTAATTCGTGATGCAATAGCCTGGCCTGCTTCGGAGTCAGGTGGCACTTTCTTCAACACGCGTTGCCAGTAGTCGACTGCCTTTTTGTAGTCTTTAGC
>JBKPJS010000421.1:0-6191 GCA_046730815.1 Acidobacteriota bacterium | reverse complement strand
CACTCCGCATCACGTCCCAATGCTTCTGCATGAACAGCACATTTGACTTTGACGGATGCTTGGCAATGTGGTGAACGCAGTGGCCCACCTCAGCGGTCGGATTCGGAATGTATTGCGAGTGCAATCCCTGGTTGATCGGCTTCCACGTCGCGCCCCCGTCATCACTGCGAAACGCACCCGCCGCGGAGATGGCAACAAAGATCCTTTCGCGATTCGCAGCGTCCAGAATAATGGTGTGCAGGCACAGGCCGCCGGCGCCTGGCTGCCACTGAGATCCCGTGCCGTGGCCGCGTAAACCAGGAAGTTCCTGCCAGGTCTGACCGCCGTCCCTCGAGCGAAACAATGCGGCATCTTCAACGCCGGCATAGACGGTATCCGGGTCGTCGAGTGAAGGTTCAAGATGCCAGACTCGTTTGAACTCCCATGGATGTGGAGTGCCGTCATACCATTGATGCGTTGTCAGCGGTTTACCGGTTTCGGTCGAAGCGTCGTAAACAAACTTATTGCTCTCACCCTTCGGCATCCCGTCAGGTGTCGTAGTCGCCTCTCCGGCGGGCGTTCCTGGTTGGAACCACGTCTTGCCGCCGTCGTCCGAGCGTTGAATGATTTGTCCAAACCAGCCGCTGGTTTGCGACGCATAAATGCGGTTCGGATCCGCGTCCGAGCCTTTCAGGTGATAGATCTCCCAGCCGGCAAAGTGAGGGCCAGTAATGTCCCATTTTTCACGTTTGCCATCGGAGGTCAGAATGAATGCGCCCTTACGGGTGCCTACGAGTACTCGTACATTGCTCATCTTTTCGTGTCCTTTTTAGTATTGATAGCAAATCGACTCCTGCAATAGTAGTCGAACGGAGATTGGCGAAATCGACATTTGCAAAAAAATTCTGTTCAGGTAGTTTACTCTTAATTGAACACGCCAGAACACGCAAAAAGTATCCGCAGATTACGCAGAATGGTGAAATCAAACATTGAGTGACGAATCTGCGTCATCTGTGTAATCTGTGGATTGAAATGAGAACTGTAAATGCAGCGAGGTATGTGACGCCCCTGCGTGAAGGTGGATCGCTGCCTGCCATCATAGAGGCGGACGACGATGGCATGTACGTCCTCAAATTCCGTGGCGCGGGGCAAGGGACCAAAGCCCTCATCGCGGAACTAATCGCCGGCGAGATTGCCAGGGCCGCGGGCTTGTTGGTTCCCGAGCTCGTCTTCGTCTCGCTTGACCCAGAAATCGCAAAGACGGAACCTGATCCCGAAATACAAGACCTCATCCGTGCCAGCGGTGGCCTGAATCTCGGCCTCGATTATCTGCCGGGCTCAGTAATGTTCGACCCCGTTGCCGACAAACCGGATGGTGACCTCGCTTCACGTATCGTTTGGTTCGACGCCTATGTCACTAACGTCGATCGCACGCCGCGAAACGCAAACATGTTAATGTGGCACCGCAGGCTCTGGTTAATCGATCACGGCGCCGCCCTATACTTTCATCATGCCTGGACCGATATGGACCAACGCAGCAAAGATCCGTTCCCTTTGATCAAAGAACACATCCTGCTTCGATTCGCCAGCGCACTCGAAACGGCCGACCAGACAATGAGAGCACTGATTACTGAAGACGTAATAAAAGGAATTGTGGATCTTGTTCCGGACGAATGGATGAGCGACAACTCTCCGTTTAGTAGGATTGCGGAAAACAGACAAGCTTACGTCGACTACTTGACGAGGCGTCTCGACGAGCCTCGCCGATTCGTTCAGGAGGCGATTCGTGCCCGATAAATTCAGGTATGACTATGCTGTGATCCGGGTCGTACCAAAAGTGGACCGCGAGGAGTTTATTAATGCCGGGGTAATAGTCTCGTGTCCCGATCTCTCTTTTTTGGAAGCACGTATCAAGTTGAATGAGTCTCGCCTGCTCGCTCTCGATCCCACGGTTGATCTGGATCTGGTTAGAAACCATTTGGCGGCGATTCCAACCATCTGTTGCGGTGGCGATGAAGCAGGCTCGATCGGTCAGCTACCGCAGCGTCAACGTTTTCACTGGCTCGTTGCTGCCCGCAGCACAGTGATTCAAACATCTCCAGTCCATACCGGCAGGTGCAACGACCCGGCTGCCGCGCTGGAACATCTTGTAGCGACTATGGTGGATGCCGATTAGTATCCACAGATTACACAGAATCTGCGTAATTTGCGGATGCTTTAATCACACTACCGCGTTTCGCGCGATGACCTCGCGATAGAAGTCCGCGCTCAGCTTCGGCGTACGCTTCTGTGTGGCATAGTCCACGTAGTGAATGCCAAAGCGATTGGTGTAGCCATCGGCCCACTCAAAGTTGTCCATCAGACTCCATAAAAAATAACCGCGCACCGGAACGTTGTCGGCAGTTGCACGACGCAACTGCGTTAGATAGCTGCGCAGGTATGTAATGCGATCTGTATCGTACACCCGCCCATCCTCAGCCGGATCATCCGCGGCGGAGCAACCGTTCTCGGTAATGTATATCTCCTTCGCACCCCAGAGCTTCGAAACGTGACGTGGTCCCCAGTAAAGCGCGTCCGGCGCGATGAACAGCCAAAACGAAGGTGCGTGCGGAAACGATTTCGGCTTTGAAACGTGAACATAACCGGCCGGAGAAGATTCGTCGGCGCGCACAAATTCCGCCGTGTAGACGTTGATACCGACGAAATCGAGTGGGCTGGAGATAATCTTTAATTCATCGGGCGTGAACTTCGGAGCATCGGCCCCAGCCGACTTCAAGTACCAGTCGGTGTACTTCCCTTCCATTATCACCGTGAGGTACTGCGCGTTCATCTCGCGCATGGCTCGCTCTGCCGCAGCTACATGTGCGGTGGTCTCGACGATAGGCACCGGAATCGTAATGTTTTCAGCGAGACCGATTTTTGTGCCGCTCTTCGCGGCGGCGCGAATGGCCTGCACGGCAAGCCCGTGGCCGAGCACCGCATTGTGGCGAGTCTGGTTCAGGCGAAGTGGCGTGAGCTTCAGGCCTGGCGCGTGTATACCCCAGCGGTAGCCAACCTCGACAAAGGCGCCGAACTCGTTGATCGTGAAGAGGTGCTTGACCCGGTCAGTCAACCGCGCCGCGACGTACCCTGCATAATCCGCGAAAGCTTTTGCAGTGTCGCGCCCTTCCCAACCGCCAAAGCGATCCTGTAACGACTGTGGCAAGTCCCAGTGGTAGAGGGTAGCGAAGGGCTGTATCCCGTTAGTGAGCAATTCGTCCACGAGCCGGTTGTAGAAGTCGAGCCCTTTCGAATTCGGCGGACCGTCGCCATTTGGAAAGACGCGCGGCCAGGCGATTGAGAAGCGATATGCCTTGACACCCAGCGCTTTCATCAACTGCACGTCACTCTTATAAAGATGATAGTGATCGTTCGCGATGTCGCCCGTAGCGTTGTTCACGACCTTGCCCGGCGTGTGCGAGAAGGTGTCCCAGATTGATGGTCCACGACCATCTTCTTTCACCGCACCCTCCACCTGATACGACGCAGTCGCCGTACCCCAAATAAAACCTCGCGGGAAGTCGCGGCGGCCCGCGTTGCCAGTTTGAGGAGCAGCGCTGGAACTTAATGAAGGCAGTTGGGTGGTGGAGGCGAGCGCGGTAGTGCCCGCCACTTTTACAAATGTCCGTCGCGAAACCTTTTTGCTCAACCGTTTGGACCTCCTGTGGTTGAGTATGAAGGTAACTGGCAAGTCTCGACAAGTAGATACGGTTAACGACGGGAAACCTAGCGGAACCTAACTAGTGCGTGTCAATTTCAAGATCGCTTCAACGAGTGCTTCAGGAGTACACGGCTTTTCGAGGTAGCCGTGTGCCCCACACGCGAGTGCCTTCTGAACATCACGTGGAAACACCGCACCGGAATAGAAAAGTATCGGAGTGTCTTGATGAAGAGAGCGCAGACCAAGGCATAGTGTGTTTTGAGTGTCGCCCTCAACCCAGTTGTCGAGTAAATAAAGGTCAAACCCGCCGGCACCAGCGAGGTTGAAGGCTGCGGTCGTATTGTCTACGGAGACAACTTCCCACCCCTCAGCCTGTAATATAAAGGCGACGAGTGTTCGGGTGTCCTCATCGTCTTCAACGTGTAGGATTCGCATCATAGGGCCTCCGTAATCGGGCAGGAGCAGAGTGACCTTATTGCCCTTGAAGACTCCGCTCCCGCCCACCAGCGACGCACACGAATACTTACTTCAGAGTGCGGCCTGCGAGTAAGCCGATTCGCACACGTCACCACTCGAACGAGTTCGCCCGGTTAAATTGTTTTGGGGAAAGTTGCCGTATCCTGTGCCGGAATTGGATACAACGAGGGCATTAGAGATACGTATGCCGACATTGGTTGTACAGCATAGTCGTAGCTCCGATTATTTTTTTGACGAGGTGTTCAATAAGACGTTTTGGAATAGGGTTGAACGGACTTTGCACGAAAGAGTCTGTTTACAGGATTCTGTCATTTAAATATAAATCTTGATAATCATGTCAATCCTGTAAACTGCCTTTTCTTAACTCTCTTCGGAACGTCTCCTCTTTTTCCACTACAAAACTCTTGTACCCAGTGGGATCGATGAAAGCTGTCGAAGCGCCTGCCTTAAACTTCGCGTATTTACTTTCCAGATCGAAGTAACTGCCGTGCGCGCCGAGGAAATAGTCACAAGACAATGATTTCAGGACCTTGAATGTCTGTTCGAAGTCTTCCGCGATACGGGGATAGGTCGGGTTGCGAACAAGCTTGTATCCGGGATTCACGTTTGGACTACCAATGATGACAACGTCACGCTGCCTGGAGCCGTCATTCACTTTGATTGTCCACGTGGTGCAACCCTTTGTGTGCCCCGGCGTCAGATGCGCCGTGAGTATCGCGCCTCCCAGTTTCACTTCATCACCATCATGCAATACTCGATCAACCTTCGTTGGCGGGTAAAGAGTTGTCGGGTCGCTGGCATACTGAAAATCAGTCTTGCCACCGGATTCGACCACGTCAACATCTCCCTCCATCACCATGTACTTTGCGCCCGTAAGTTGTTTGATCATGGCGCTCGCCGCACAGTGATCAAAATGCGCATGACTAATTAGAAGAATCTTGACGTCGCTGAACTTGAACCCCAGCGACTCGATACTCGCTCGAATCAACGAAACGTTAGGTTCCATGTCGCTGTTTATCAGAATGTGTCCTTCCGGCGTGGTGATCAGGTAGTTCGCCAGTCCCATGCTTCCGACGTAGTACAGATTTCCCGCAATGCGGAATGCGGGAAACGGCTGAGTCCAATCGTTCTGCATGGGCGCATCATTGGCAACAACGATCCCCGCGATCAGGATCGACAATGCACTACTTAATAGTGAAAAGGTGTGTCGTGTCATGTTCTTCACTCGTACCGCAACGCCACCAATGGATCAACTTTGGTTGCGCGCCTTGCCGGGATGTAGCAGGCGAGTAACGCAGCGAAGATCACACAAAGCGCCACTGCGGCAAATGTAATCGGATCAGTCGGAGAGACTTCGAATAGCAAAGTGCTCATTAGGCGTGTTAACGCTAGCGCACTCGCAAGCCCGATTGTCAGACCGATAGCGGCGAGCCACATCCCACTTTTCAAGACCATGTTTAGCACATCCCGCCACTGCGCGCCCAAAGCTATCCGAATACCAATCTCGCGCGTTCGCTGAGTCACTAAATAAGCCATGATTCCGTAGATACCGGCGGCTGCGAGAACCAATGCAATGCCCGAGAAGATGCCGAACAACAGCCCCCAAACTCGTGACTGCCAGACCGTGTTCGCCGACAACTTTGTTACAGGCATCACGTTGAATATGCCTGTATCTGGAGCGACCTGCCAGATCGCGCGTTGGATTTCCGTCGCGAGCTTCATCGGATCGCCCTGCGTGCGTGCTACAAAGTGAGTCTGCTTGCTGTAACTCTGGTAGCAGGCAAAGTAAAGATCGTAACCGGCTTCATCGATCAAACTATTGTGCTTAACATCGCCTACAATGCCGACGATTTCGGCGCACGCACCATGATCGTCACAATTGATTCGTTTCCCTAGCGGATCTTCATTGGGCCACATCCGCTCCGCCAGCCGTCGATTAACAATAACGACATCGCGGTGACCATCTGCCGTGAAGGTGTCGCGATCGGTGAAGACGCGACCACGAAGAAGTGGGATCTGCATCACCCGAAAATAG
>JBKPJS010000420.1:0-7271 GCA_046730815.1 Acidobacteriota bacterium | reverse complement strand
TGCTCGTTGTAGAACGTTCGTGCCTGCTCTTCGCTGATGATCGGGATTTTGGTTCTTACGTTTTGATCGATTAAAGCTTTCGGAGTCGTTCCTTGTCGTTTGGCTTCTTCTTCCAGAAGGTAATCGTTAATTCGCAGGTCGAGATCTTGCTTGCGAAGGGTATAGACTCGCTGCTGGACTCTGAGAATTAGCGGACGCAGACCCTGCTCGATGTCGCGCGACGTGATGTTTACTCCGTTGACGGTGGCGAATACACGCGACAGTTCCACCTCGTTTGCTGGTGGCGTAACTGCCGCGTTTGAGACTGTAATCTTAGCTCTGGAGCGCAGCATGTTGGCGAATTCAGCAGCGCGCAGAGTTGCACGCTCACTTCTCAAACGGGCGATGATATCGTTTTTCACGGCCTTGAAGTCTTTGCCCATCCGGCTCTTGTTCTGGTCGTAAAAAGCCCGCGCCTCGGCTTCTGTTGGCGGGGTGACCATGGCGTTAACTTCGAATTCGAGAAGTTTGGCTGCGGTCAGTCCGCGTCGTTTCGCTTCAGTTTCGAGCAGCAGATTATTGATTTGCCGGCCGAGTTCCTGACTACGCGCTTCGATGACGGCATCCTGCGCGAGGATTACCTGACTTTTGGTGTCGACACTTAGATCTTTTTTGGTGATCTTGAAACCGTTGACGACGGCGAGCACGTTGATCTGAGGCTTGTCTTCGCAACCGCAGTCAGGAGATTGTGTGAAGAGTGCTGAGGCGGAGAGAAAAAGACTGAACCATAATGCGTAGATCATTTGTTCAGCGCTCGTATTGCTTCGCGTGCGTAGTACGTCAAAATAATATCGGCGCCGGCGCGTTTGATGCTTGTGAGTGTTTCCATCATCACCCGCTCTTCATCAATCCAGCCCTTCTGAGCAGCCGCTTTGATCAACGCGTACTCGCCTGAAACGTGATACGCCGCGAGCGGAACATCAAATCGATCGCGGACCATCCGCAAAATATCGAGGTAAACCGTGGCGGGCTTAACCATTAGAATGTCTGCGCCTTCGGCGTAGTCGAGCTCAGCTTCACGCATCGCCTCCCGAGCGTTCGGCGTATCCATTTGATAAGCGCGCCGGTCGCCAAACTCCGGCGCACTCTGCGCCGCCTCACGAAATGGACCATAGAACCCGGATGCATACTTCACCGCATACGCCATAATCGCCGTGTTCTCGAATCCTTCGCCGTCCAGCATTTCGCGAATGGCGCCGACCTGGCCGTCCATCATTGCCGAAGGCGCAACTACATCCGCCCCTGCCGCCGCCTGACTCAGCGCCGTGCGCGCCAGCAACTCCAGCGACGGGTCGTTGAGCACTTCGCCTGCGCGAACGACACCGCAATGGCCATGCGACGTGTATTCGCACAAGCACGTGTCAGCCATGATGATCACTTCAGGCGACGACTGGCGAATCGCACGGATAGCGCGCTGCACGATTCCATCTTCCGCGTACGCGCCCGACGCGAGCTCGTCTTTTGACTCCGGCAGTCCGAAGAGAATGATGCTGCGAACACCAACGTCGAAGGCAGCAGCGACTTCCTTCGTCGTCTCATCAATCGAAAGGTTGTACACGCCGGGCATCGACGAGATCTCACGACGAACGCCCGTGCCTGGACACACGAACAATGGCAGCACGAAGTTATCGGGCGCGAGCCGGGTCTCACGCACCATCGAACGGAGCGCATCGTTTTTACGAAGTCGACGAGGACGATGAATCATGTTTAATTACCAGCGATGATAAGCGGGGTGACCGGGCTTTACAGCCACGAAAATGCCGCGACAAGTCGCGCAAACTTTATCGTGCGCAATCAGCTTGCCTTCAACAACGGCGCGCTCGTCAGTTGATTCGACAACGCGCGCAACCAGTTTGACTGGGCGGTCGCTCGGCGTCGGACGCAAGAGCTTGATTGCATATTCAGCGGTGACTGTACATGGCGGCTTGTCAGCGCCCGTCTTCTGCATCAGGTGCCATGCTGCCGACCAGTTGCAATGACAATCGAGCAGAGTGCCGATGATTCCGCCGCTCAGCATTCCCTCGAACGCTTCGTACTCCTTACTCGGTTGCCACTCCGCAACGACTTCGTCACCATCCGGAAAACTGCGAATGTGCAAACCTTTCGGATTTGCTGGACCACAACCGAAGCAAGCGAGATTCGGAGCGAACGTTTCCTGGATGCTTTGCATGATCTTTTTACAGGATTTACATGATTTTTCAGGATTGACATGTAAATCCTGTCTAATCTTGTAAATCCTGTGAAGCTAAGGTCTAGTTTCTCGCAACTGCTGCCTCAGTTTGAACCGCTGAATCTTCCCGGTTGCCGTGTAAGGTAACTCGGAAACGAACACATACCTGCGCGGTCGTTTGAATCGCGGCAGCGATTCGGACGCGAGCGCCCGCAACTCCTTTTCAAATGGCGCCGATTCGGATTCTACATCCTGCCTCACAACAAACGCACACGCGCAGGGAAGTTGATCGGAGTCAAAATCTTCCACGACGGCCGCACGCGCGACACCCAAATGGCGCAACAAGACGCCCTCGACTTCAACTGGAGAAACCCACTGCCCGCTCGATTTGAAGCAATCGTCGCTGCGTCCCATGTGAAACCAGTAACCATCGTTGTCGCGACGGTAGAGATCTCCGGTCCGGACCCAGCCATCGACGAAAGTTTGCGCCGTCGCTTCCGGGTTCTGCCAATAGAAGTGGGCGGCACTGTCGCCCTTGATCCATAAATTACCTTCCGAGTCCGCGGACACTGGTTCCCCGCGTTCATCAAGCAGCCGCGCTTCATAGCCCTCGAGAAGTTTGCCACTGCTGCCGTAACGCACGTCGTTTTCATGGTTCGAAATGAACATGTGCAGCATCTCCGTCGAGCCGATCCCATCGAGCAATTGAACCCCAAACTCCTTTTCCCATTCTTCGCCGAGATGAGCCGGCAACGCTTCACCCGCGGAGACACAAAAGCGCAAGCTCGAACAGTCGAGTTTCTTTCCGCTGCGGTGATGTTCGAGCAGCAGGTTGTACACGACTGGAACACCAAAAAAGATCGTCGGGTGCTGCTCAGCGAAGATGCTTGATATCACATCGGGCGACGGCTTTTCGCGACAGAGAATCGTGGTGGCGCCGTTCAGCAGTGGAAATGAAAAACTGTTACCGAGGCCGTAGGCGAAAGGGAGTCGTGATGACGAAAACAAACGGTCCTGGGGTGTGAGGCGCAATACTTCGCGACAAAACGTTCGGTTCGTATAGAAGATGTCGGCCTGCCGGTGGACCGCACCCTTCGGTTCGCCCGTGCTGCCCGAGGTGTAGAGTATGAACGCAGGATCTTCGTCACCGGGCTCAGGAAAATTTGGCGAACTGCCGGCAGCTTGCGCTAGCAAGCCTCCGAAATCATGAAGCGTGACCGGCGGGTTTCGCAGTCGCTCGTGCGTGATATAAAAACGATCCCCAGCTTCTTCCGAAGTCTGCGGTTCATTCCTTCGCTCCACGACGGCGATATTTCGCAGAGACCGCAGCTTTTCTGGCGCATGTGTAAGCAACGTATCACACGATTCGCTCTCGATGAATGCCAGAGTGGCCCCGGAGTTGTGAAGGATCGAACACTGTTCATCGGGCCGCAACGCCATGTTAATGGGAACGGCGATTGCCCCCAGCGAACAAGTAGCGATGAACGCTTCAATGAATTCCGGTGAATCATGGAGCAGCAGGGCGATTCGGTCGCCACGACCAACCCCCAGGGAGTCAATTACCTGGGCCACTTTCAAAGTTTCCGCACGCAGTTCGCCATACGTAATCTCCCGCCGGCCAAATTTTATGGCAGGCGACGAGGAGTCGTGCGTAAAGATCGCGTCCAAGAGGTTCATCGGAGACTATAATCAGTCCGGGGATGCCCGGATGATAATGCTTTGCTCCGGAGGAGCAAAATGTTTATAGCTCCCGATTTCAAGCCGACCGCGCTCCAGAGGAGCGCCATCACCGCATGGAAATCTTAATCTTCCTGGTCGTTCTACTGGTCGTCCTGTTGACGCTTGTAGCCGTTGTCGGCCATTTCATTTGGTGGGTGGCGGCGACGATTATTCGTGGGCTTTTGGGTGATCCGAAGACCGACACTGAGCCCTTATCCCCATCCCCTCCGGTCACTAATCCAGCAGACGATCTTGATATCACCGAACGTCAGATCGTGAAGTTTTACAGTGAAGGCAAACTGAACGATGAGATCTATGAACAACTGATGAAGCGGATCCGGGCGGAACGAGCCGGCTTTGCTCCGTCCGAAGCAGTTCCGCCTATCCCGCAAAGAGAACCCGTCGTAGCTCCGAAACCGGCAGAAACGCCGCCCTCGGTTGTGGCCGCGTTCGTAGCCACTGACGACGAAATCGTAATCGAACCTGTCACGGCTCACGAAGAACAATTCACACCGCCGCCGCGCCCGCCACGCCGATCGTTCTCCGAAGTGCTCAACTCGTTCATGGAGGAGAGCAACATTCGCTGGGGCGAGATCATCGGCGGCCTTTTGATCATCGGTTGCTCGACCGCACTCGTCGTAAGCTTGTGGGCACAGATATCTGAGATCCCCGTACTGAAGTTTTTAATCTTCACAACCGTCACCGCCGTTCTTTTCGGCATCGGACTCTACACGGAACATCGCTGGAAACTTCCCACGACGAGTCGAGGCATCTTGACGATCGCCACCCTCCTTGTGCCTTTGAACTTTCTCGCGATTGCCGCCGTTTCAGCGAGCAACACTTCGGGCGCACTGGTGATTGGCAGCGAACTGCTGGCGCCGGCGATCTTTCTTTGTCTGGTCTACTTTGCCGGCCGCATCATCACGCCCGGTTGCGCACACATCCTGTCAGCGGGAGTGCTCGGATCATCGATTGGACAACTACTCGTACGACACTTCGCTTTGATCGATAGCTCGCCAGCACTTTTGATCTTTCTCGGTGGGTTTCCAGTCGCGTGTTATGTCGTCACAGTGGGGCTCACTTTGCGCGTGGTGCTGCACGATCGTGAAATCGATGAAAGCGAAACGACGACAGTCTTCACCGTCCTCGGAACGATGAGTTTTGCCGCGCTGTTGCCTTTTGCTTTGTTGCTTTACAAGTCCGGCCCGCTGGGTGTGTCAATGATGTATCTCGCGCCCCTCGTCACGCTCTGGGGCTTGCCGATGCTGGCCACGGGCACAATCTTATGGCGAAAGGTGACGAACACAGAACTCGTTGCTTCGCGGACGACAGGAACGGCGCTGGGAATTCTCGGCGTGATGATCGTGCTCACAGGGATGATCCTGGCTTGGCCCAATCCATCGAGCATCGTGCCGGCGGCATTGTTGAACTTCGCGATCTTTACCGCGCTTGCCGTCGCGCTCGAACTACCCGTCGCACATCTGATCGCGGCTATCTGTTTTGCTTTGGCCTACCTGGTCGCGTTCCACGTGTTTGCGGGAAATATTACGTGGGTAAATCTTCGCGTGATGTCGTTGCTGAACGTGAGTCTTTCAGTTGGCAGCGGACAGGCGCTGGTAGGCGCCTTTGCACTTTTCATCGTAGCTTCAGAATGGCTCTCGCGACGCAAGCGAGAACGCGACAGTTACTACTACTTTATTGCCGCGTGCCTAACGGCAGTCGTGAGTTTGGCGCTCGCGAGAGTTTTCGGAGTGTCGTCTGACGCTCTTTGGATCGTCTACGGCCTCTACTCACTCGGGGCTTTCTGGATTGCATGGCGGCAGAAGTTGGCGCCGTTCACGTGGATTGGATCTGCGCTGCTGCTGTTTTCGCTGGCTGATAATTTCGCGAATTCGCTGTCGTTCTCATTTCCGTGGCAGACAGCGCTGTTTGCGCACGCGACGATTTGTGCCGTAGCCACAATCGTGGTCTCCCGATACAAAATTTCACAGACTGACCCGGCGCTACTGCGCTCGGTTCTGTTACCCCTCAACTACAGTGCGCTGATCTCTCTTGTTCTCGGAATCATCAGCCTGTTCCAGGCGAACACGTGGGAAGTAACGTGGATGCAGGCGCAGCGACTCTTTTGGATTGCAGGCATTCTGCTGCTTCTACTCTGGCTCAATCGTAGCAGGATTCTCTTTAACGCATTTCAGATCGCGTTGACTTGCGCGCTTGTATTGACCGTCAAAGCAGCGCTTCAGCAATACGAATGGTATTCCTACCTGCCGCACGCTTGGCTTCATCCGGCCGCACTTCAGATCCAGGGAACTGTTCTCGCACTGCTCTGTCTTGCGTGGCTCGCGTTGCGCTTTCTCGCAAGTCGAGAGTTACCGAAACATGAATCTAAAAGTTGGTTGGGTGACGCGTGGAGACTGCTCGATACAAATTATTCAGTCGATCGCATCGTCGCATGGCTTCTTGTCGGCGGCTTCGTATTGCTCGCTTTTTACGGATCTCTGTCAGGCTTAACGCGTGAACTGGCGGCATTAGGAAGCACCTATCCGGGCTTCAACTTTGCAGGATTTCCGCACGAGGAAGCATTCGCACTCGGTTCGTGGATCGTTCTTGGTCTTTTGAGTATCACGATGCTGGCAAGTTTTTGGGAACGTCGCCGCAGCACGTATTTGCTTGGCGCGCTTGTCGTACTTTCCGCCGCAATCCCGCTGCTGGCCGGACGCTTTGAATATCAGATAGCGACTGCCACAGCGTGGCGCTGGTTAGCCGCACTGTTTCTGATCGGCGGCTCATTACTCCTTTGGTATCGACAACGCCTGGACAAATTGGCAGGGCCTGAAATTGATACCGAAGGGCTCGCGAAAAAAGCGCGACCGCTTCTGATCGCTCTCACTGTTTTGCCGGTAGTTATTTTAACCATCTATCCCGCGTTCCGAGCGATCTTCTACCTGGCTATTCAAGGGCCAACGAGTGGTCTCTTCTCGTTGCCCGGTATTGAGTTGTCTTATGCATTGCCACTCGTGTTGGTTGCGCTGGTGATGATCGGATATGCGCTGCGCGAGCGAATGCCGGAATTCGCTTTTTATGGGGGCGCTTTCTTCAGCCTGACCGTGACGATCGCGTTTCTGCTGGCCGTCGCGGCGGCTCACGGCTTGATGGATCGTGTAGTCCTCGTGCGCCTTGCGCAACTGAATTCGATTACCCTCGCTGTTTACGCGTTACTGTGGCTAAGCAATCGCCGGCGTTGGCAACCGGCTTTGAATCAGAGCGACGTCAGCTTTTCGAATTACTTACTCAAGTTGCAACTGGGCATGGCGCTCGTCCTCAACGTGCTTCTGTTCCTGCC
>JBKPJS010000419.1:0-3218 GCA_046730815.1 Acidobacteriota bacterium | reverse complement strand
CCCATGATCGCACCGGGACTGGTTTCAGAAATCGGAATCGTCACCGCTTCGGGATCGGAGCTGGAGGTATCTCGATCGGTTAGCTTCGCGATGCCGAAGTCTAAAACTTTTACAAAGCGGTCGCGGACGAACTTGTCCTTCCGCAACATGATGTTCTCGGGCTTGATGTCGCGATGCACAATCCCCTCGGCGTGGGCTGCTTCGAGAGCCATCGCTACTTGTATGCCGACGCCGAGTGTCTCGTCGAGTTTCAGTGGGCCACGCCAGAGGCATTGACGCAGAGTTTCACCCTCGATGTATTCAGTGGCGATGTAGTGGCTGCCGGCGGCTTCGCCAATCTCAAACACGGTGAGAATGTTCGGATGATTGAGCGCCAGAATCGCGCGTGCTTCCTGTTTGAAACGGCGCAGGCGGCTCTCTGATTGAGTGAGTTCCTGCGGTAAGACCTTGAGTGCTACCTTGCGTCCGTGTTGTTTTGTGTCTTCGCCGAGAAAGACTTCACCCATGCCACCCTTGCCGAGTCGGCGTAAGATGCGATAATGGGCGATGTACTCAGGCAGTGAACTGGTGCTGGCTGGATCTGTGGTGTTCGGAGTGTCGGGCATGAAGGTGAATTGCGCGACTCAGTTGGGCCGAGAACAGTTCTGGGGCATTGTAGCACTCTTTACGCAGAGGGAAAGGGCAACAAGTTTGGGGTCGACGGCATCGAATCGCGGTATTCAGCAAACTGCGGTTAGCTCCCGACCTATATTCCATATAGCATGTCAGTAGTTCTAAAAACATTTTTATGCAAATACTTGTCGGTGGCGTTCGTCATCGCTTGCACCGCGTTGTTTGTCTCTGCTCAGAAGCCGAAGCCTTCGCCTACGCCTCCGGCTGAAGACCCGCAAGGCACAGTTAAGATTCCGATTCGGCGTGTGCGATTGCCGATCACAGTGACCGATAAGAAAGGTCAGTTTGTACCCGGACTAACCAAAGACGACTTCATCATTCTCGAAGACAAAATCCCGCAGACGATCGAGACCTTTTCGGATGATCTCTCGCTGACGACGCCGCTCTACGTGGCAGTGTTGATGGACACCTCTCCGTCAACAGCCGGCAAACTGAAGTTCCAACAAGAGTCGGCGATGAACTTCATCCAAACAGTCGTGAAGCCGCGTAAGGACCGTGTGCTCTTTGGTACGTTCGACGACGAGATCAACCTGCTCCAGGACTTCACTGACAAACTCGATCTGCTCGACAAGGCTGTCTACAGCGTTAAAAAAATGGGTAAGCAGACGGCGCTTTACGACGCAGTCTGGCAGTTTTGTGACGAGAAGATGCGTTCAGTTCCAGGCCGCAGAGTTTTATTGATCGTGACCGACGGCGAGGACACTTACAGCCGCGCAAACATTCGCGATGCGATCGATATCGCGCAACGAACCGAAACAACCATCTTTGCTATTTCGACGAAGGCCGGCTTTCTCGCGACAGTGCCTGGTGTCGAAGCAGGACAAGTCGCCGATAAAAAGGATCGGGATCTGCAAACGCTCTCCGAAGAAACCGGCGGGATGGCTTTCTTCACCGGCGATATGCTTTCGCTCGAGCGTTCATTCACAAAAATATCGAAAGAACTTCGAGCGCAATACCTCGTCACCTACAATCCAACAAACAAGAGTTATGATGGAACGTTCAGAAAGATCGACGTCAAGCTTTCAGATCGACGAGGAGATCTAAAGGTGAGAACGAAGCGAGGCTACAAAGCGATCGCTGACAGCGTAATGCCATAGGATGTTAGGAAGTAAGATGCAATTTCGTGAAATGGGCCGGCCGGTTCTGTTGCTGCTTTTGGTGTTCGTAGTCGTGTGCGGAAGCGTCGCAACGCGACGGATGTCTGCGCAGAGCCAAACAGGCGCCGCCCAAACTGCATCGCCTTCGCCCACACCGCGCAGCCGTGAAGAGTTGCCGCAGGACTCTGACGAAGTAGTTAAGTTCGATACCAATCTCACTAACATCTTCTTCACGGCAGCTGACAAGAACAGGCGCTTCATCAGCGACCTCAAAGCCGAGGACATTCGCGTGTTGGAAGATGGAGAACCGCAGGACATCTTTACTTTTCAACAGAACATCGATCTTCCACTCTCACTGGCAATACTCATCGACACGAGCGCTTCTGAAGAGCGCACGCTGCCCGATGAGAAACAAGCCGCACGCGCCTTTCTCGAGAACGTGCTCCGGCCCAACAAGGACGAAGCCGCAGTCGTTTCGTTTACCGGAGAGACAACTCTCGAACAAGGCTTTTCCGGCAATATCGACCGGCTTCGGAGAGCTATCGAACGCGTGGAGTTTGTGCCGCCGTCAGGTTATATCGGCGGTGGAGTGGTGGTTAACGGAACGCCGCCGATTTCAGGAACTAACCAGAGCCTTGCCGGTTCGACTGCCATCTGGGATGCGGTTTGGGCCACCGCCGAAGAGTTGATCAGTACTTCTGCCGAACATACGCGTCGCGCGATTATTCTCTTGACTGATGGTGACGACACCAGCAGTCGCATGAAGATGCACGACGCAATTGAACGCGCACAGAAAGCCGACGCCCTTATCTATGCGATCGGCATTGGTGACCGTTACACCTTCAACGTCAACGAGGGTGACCTGCGAAAAATCGCCGAAAAGACCGGGGGGCGCGCGTACTTTCCACGCCATGAGCGAGACCTGCGCGATGCTTTTACTCAGATACAACGAGACCTACGCGAACAGTATCTGGTGGCCTACTCGCCGCGCAATAAGGCGCGTGACGGGTCATACCGCCGAATCGAGATTCAGGTAGTAAATCCCGCCCTGCGCGACCGAGACCTCAAGCTCAACTACCGTGCGGGCTACTTCGCCAAGACCGTCGGCCCCGAACCTGCTCGGAAACGCAGCCAGGACCACTAATAAGCTCGTCAATCTGAATTTGGAGTGCGGGTGGTTCCCTAAACTGAGGTTTTCTTTATCCACAGATTACACAGATTCTATTTAATCAATCTGTGTAATCTGTGGATAGCACTACCGTGACAAACCTCGGCCAAACCTGTTATACTCGCCCGGCCGGTGCGTCCGCCTGGACGCGATAAGAATTCCGCACAACTTCAATGTTCCTCGCGAGGTTTTCTTTCTCAAACGTCCGGAAACAGATTTGATGACCATCACCACCTCAGACCGGGGCCGAGTCCTGATCGTCGACGACGACAGGAAAATAC
>JBKPJS010000418.1:0-5279 GCA_046730815.1 Acidobacteriota bacterium | reverse complement strand
GAAGGACAGTATCAGGACGTTCGTCGCTTCATCCGCGACGTCGAGCGAAGCAAACAGTTTGTTGTCATCAACGAAGTAGAGCTGCAACGCGCCAACGAGAACAGTGCGCCGGCTTCTGCCGAGGAAGGTGGTTCGGGCACTAAGGGGTCGCTTGTGAGTCTCCAGTTAAATATGACTACCTATTTCCAGCGCGAGAATGGCGAGAGTACTCCAGCCGCCGGTCAGGAATAATGAAATGGCGTTAGTCGATCTAAGCAGACCCGGAGAAAAGAAGAAGCTTATTTGGGCTGCGGGCCTGGGGTTTGTTGCCATCGTGTTTCTCTGGTGGACATTGATCGGTTTTGACAGCGGAACGCGGCCCACGTCGAGACCCACTGCGAGCCCGACTCCGCAGCGCGCCGCTCAGAATCCGTCAAGATCCAATGGAACGGTCTCGCCGGAAGTGAAGAGCGTGGAAGCTTACACTGAAGTCAAGTGGGAGACGGCTGCCTATAATGCTCCCGAGGCGAGGCGTAACATCTTCGCTTACTACGAGCCGCCTAAGCCGCCTGTCGTCGCGCCTTCCACGCCAACGCCAACCCCTGAGCCTCCTCCACCAGTTCTGCTCGCGTCTCTTTCTCCGTCGAACGTTTACGCGCGCACGGCGGATTTCAAACTCGAGGTTGCAGGTGACAAGTTCACGCCGGACCAACGCATCTTTGTAGATGGTCGCGAACTACCCACCTCTTACAAAAGCCCGCAGCAGCTTTCGGCAACAGTGGACGCGTCGTTCATTGCGAATCCTGGTGCTCGCCAGGTCGTCGTTCGTACACCTGACAACCGGCTCTACTCAAATCCGTTAACGATAAACGTTGCGGCGCCGCCGATACCCAACTTCACCTACATCGGAATCATCAGTCCGACGAATCGAGTGGACGAGATAGCTCTGATTCAGGAAAAAAACAATAAGAACATTATCAACGCTCATCGCGGCGAAGTTCTGGGTGGACGATTTCGCGTGACCAGCATTTCTGAGAAAGAGGTGGTCCTGGTCGACACCAGTTTGAAGATCAAACACACGATCCCGATGAGCGAAGGCGACAAGGGGGCAGGCCCGTTGTCACGTCCAACGCCAAGAGTTGATGCTGAAGATGACGAACCATAGCGCAACAAGCGACCACAATATATGCGGGTCGAGTGCGACAGGCTCAGCGTCTGTCTCTCACGCCGTTTCAGCCGTCACGAGGCGATCTGAGGCCGGCTACACCCTGGTTGCGTTGATGGCCATGATGACCGTCGTCGCTCTGTTTGCGATGGCAGTTGCGCCTGGTGTGCAGCAACAAGCTCAACGTGAGCGTGAGCAGGAAGCGATCTTTCGCGGTGAACAAGTGGCAGATGCGATTCGATCTTATTATCTTTATCAAGTGCCTTTGCGCGGTAACGGTCCTTCAGCGTTGCCTACATCTATGGACCAGTTGCTACAGGGAGTACCGGTGCCAGGTGGTTCAAAGAACCGTCAAATTCTGCGCGCGTGTGCGGCGCGCGATCCACTCACGATCGAAGGCGAGTGGCGTTATATTCTTCCTCGAACAGATGCATTGATCGACTTTCAGCAATCAATAATGTTCTACGCCGGCAACGTTCTTCCTCCCTCGCGTGATACGCAACTAACGCCGTTGCAACAGTTTGCAGTCCCACCGATTGTTCCCCTGAACAATCTCGGCACACCTCCTGCAAAGCACGACACCACATCGATGGACGATGATGCGACTGGTCCATTCGTTGGTGTAGCGAGTCGCAGCCGAAGAGACTCAGTGCTGACCTTCTACGGAATCGAACGACACGATCAGTGGATCTTCACTCCGCTCTTCCGCAATTAAAGTTGGACCACCTGGTCCATTGCACGGAATTAATCCATCTGTCAAAGTTGCCTGCTTCAATTCGTCGCGCGCACTTGCGTGAGTTTAGATCGTTCGTTGAGGCGAGGAGATCAGCGTGGATCGACGCCGCCTTCGCATCACATTGCGCGTCGTCAATGAGCTGATCATGCTTGTCGATGCTGCAAAAAATATTTCAACAATCGAGTAATAAGTTATTGACATCCGCAGTAATTGCGTTTATATAGCAAGATGTTGTGCGCCGTTTACTCTAGCCCACAAGAAGGAACTAAGCACAGTATCTTGTGGTCAGGAAGAAACACAAACCAAAACTTGAAAGAAGGAGCACATAGAAGCTATGGCAACTAAAAAAGGTGGAAAGAAGGGCGGCGGAAAGAAAGGCGGAGGCAAGAAGGGCGGAAAGAAGGGCGGTGGCGGCGGCGGCGGAACCAAGAAAGCCGCGAAGAAGAGATAAGCCGAACCAGCAGGTTACACGAACCTTCCACTGGCGCACAAAAACATCTGAGGCCGAGCGGCCTCGCAAAAGAAACGACGAGACCTTCAAGCGAAGCTCGTCGTTTCTTTTTGTTGTCGAGCCATTCACAGATTACAGAGAAGAACATTCGGTGTAATCTGTGGATGGATTACTTGAACTCTTATGCTCAGTGTCGCGCTGGTAGAACCGGAGATTCCACCCAACACAGGCAACGTCGCTCGCCTGTGTGCTGCTACAAACGTTTCGCTTCACATCGTCGGCGTCACGGGATTCCGTATGGACGATCGCGCGTTAAGACGAGCGGGACTGGATTATTGGCCGGAGGTGAAGCTGACGCGTCACCGGGATCTCGAGTCGCTCTATCAGTCGTTGCCTCAAGCCAGGTTCGTATATCTCACCACCAAAGCGGATCGACTCTATACCGAATGGACTTTTGGGCCTGCCGACTGCCTTGTTTTTGGCCGGGAAACGCGCGGGCTTCCTGAAGATCTCCTGCGCGCTAATTGGGACAACTGCCTGAAGATTCCGATGCTGAATCCGAAGGTGCGCAGCTTGAACCTGGCCACCGCCGTCGGGATCGTCCTTTTCGAAGCGCTCAGACAGTTAACCGCGGATGTCACGGATGGATACCGATCATAGTTATCGTTTTGTTCATCCGTGAAATCTGTGGCTAAATGCTTTCGATGCTCGAACGAAAAGACATTCGCAACATCGCGATCATCGCGCACGTCGATCACGGAAAAACTACTCTCGTGGACGCGATGCTGCGCCAGTCCGGTACATTCCGCGAAAATGAACAGGTGCGCGAGCGCGTGATGGACTCCATGGATCTCGAGCGTGAGCGTGGCATCACGATCATGGCGAAGAACACAGCGGTGCGTTACCGCAACGTTAAGATCAACATAGTCGACACGCCGGGCCACGCCGACTTCGGCGGCGAGGTCGAACGTGTGTTGAAGATGGTCGACGGAGTGATGCTCCTGGTCGATGCTGCCGAAGGCTGTTTACCGCAAACAAGATTCGTCTTGCGGAAAGCTCTCGAAGCGCGGCTGCCTGCCATTGCCGTCGTCAACAAGATCGATCGCAGCGACGCTCGTCCCGCGGAAGTCGTGGACGAGATTTACGAACTGTTTCTGGATCTGGACGCCACCGACGAACAGATCGAGTTTCCCATCCTCTACGCCGTCTCCCGCGAGGGAATCGCAAAGTGCGACCTGGAAGACCGGTCAGAGAATCTCCAGCCTCTGTTCGAGCAGATCGTCGAGTCGATTCCGTCGCCACGAGAGCTGCGCGCTGACTCGCTGCAATTGCTCGTGGCCAATCTCGACTACAACGACTATGTCGGCCGGCTGGCGATCGGACGCATCTTCTCCGGCGAAATCAAGATCGGCGATCAAATCGCCGTCGTAAAACCGGATCGATCGATTCAGAAAACGAGAGTCTCGCAGCTTTACGCTTTCGAAGGTTTGAAACGAGAACCTGTCGAGCGCGCCGGCTTTGGTGAGATCGTCGCGCTCGCAGGGATCGAGAACATCAACATCGGCGACACGATCACTTCGCCTGACAATCCACATCCGTTACCTTCGATCGCTGTCGACGAACCCACCATCGCCATGATCTTCGGCGTCAACAATTCACCATTCGCGGGACGCGAAGGGAAGTTCGTCACGTCGCGCCAGCTCAAAGAACGACTTGATAAGGAGATTCTCGGCAACGTTGCCATCAGGGTCGAAGAAACCGAGTCGCCGGATCAGTTCAAGGTCTCCGGGCGCGGTGAGTTGCAGTTGGCGATTCTCATCGAAATGATGCGGCGCGAAGGATACGAGCTCCAGGTGTCAAAGCCCGAGGCGATCACACGCAACGTTGACGGCAAGACGCTCGAACCAATTGAAGCCGTGGTCATCGATTGTCCGGACGAGTTCATCGGCGTGATTACGGAGGCCCTCGGTCGTCGCAAAGGGCAGATGACGAAGATGGTCAATCACGGCACCGGACGCGTTCGTCTCGAATTTGAGGCGCCCTCCCGCGGGTTGATCGGATTTCGCAACGAGTTTCTGACCGAGACGAAGGGAACTGGGCTGCTGAACACGATGTTTCTTCGTTGGGGCGAATGGCTGGGACCAATGCGTGGCCGCTCGACTGGCTCGCTCGTCGCGGATCGCACCGGCGACACTACGACGTACGCACTCTACAACCTGCAAGAGCGCGGCACGCTTTTCGTGAGACCGGGAACGCGGGTTTATGAAGGCATGATCATGGGTGAAAACGCGAGAGCCGTGGATCTCGATGTGAATGCCGTCAAGGAAAAGAAACTCACCAACATGAGGGCTTCCACCGCCGACGAAGCGATGCGCCTCGTTCCGCCGAAGGAACTGTCGTTGGAACAAGCGCTGGAGTTCATTGCCGACGATGAGCTGGTGGAGGTTACTCCCGAATCGATACGCTTGCGCAAGCGCGTCCTTGCCGCCAACATGCGACCTAAGCGAAAAGAGGACATGACTTAGAGCACTTTCAAGATGTACATGAATTCATTCTGTGATCCTGCAAAATTCTGAAATCCTGTGATACCGAGACCGCCGCGAGTTTATCCGCTTACTGATGTACTACTGTCGGGTCTCTCGCATGCAGAGCAAGTGCGCTTGCTCAGTTCTGGTGGTGCTTCTCTGATTCAACTGCGTGAGAAGCAAATGCCGGCATTGGAGTTTTATGAACAGGCCAAGGCTGCGATGGCGGTTGCCGAGCGAAATGGAATCAAGCTGATCATCAACGATCGCGTGGATATTGCTCTGGCGGTCCACGCTCACGGTGTACATCTCGGCCAAAATGATATTCCTCCCGAAGCAGCGCGAAGACAGCTCGGAGCGGAAGCTATTATTGGTTATTCAACTCATAACGTTCAGCAGGCGGTGACGGCATTGAGCCTGCCC
>JBKPJS010000417.1:0-7447 GCA_046730815.1 Acidobacteriota bacterium | reverse complement strand
GATTTTTCCGACTTTAGCTCGTAGTTTCGCTGCGCACGAAAGATAGTGACAGGCGAAAATCTGAGGCGTATAGTGCGGACACCCCCTCCACCAAAATGAAGCGGGTCGACTTGTGCAACGAACACAAAGCCGACCCTTGAACCTTCTATGAAGCCGGGTCGTGTCAAGTAGAATTCGGATGATTGTTTCACCCTTCTATTCGAGTTTGCCACACTAGCCCATTGTGGGGCTGAACGTTTGTGGTTCTCATTCAACGGTGCGACGAGCTCTCATTCTCAACCACGAGTTTTGCTCTCAGGTTTTTAGGGCGAGTTTCTCGTCATCTCAATCAGTTTCCGAACTTACCTTTTCCCACTTGATCCTGAGCTGGCCTTAGGTCCGGGGGATTGAAGGTTTCCCCTTGGTCCTCACTTCCGCGATTACTTCTCTGCTCAGGTAATTTGTGGTTGCCAACTCCAGGCGCGGTTATCGCGCAGCATGGCCCAACACCTGACTAATAATTTGCGCCCTGCCGCCACAATAGCAATCTTCTTGCGCGCTTTCTTACCACCGCTCAGTCGCTGGTACGTTTGCCGCAGCCAACTGTTATGACGCAGCCCGACCCAGGCCACCTCTATTAATAAGGACCTTACCAGCCGATTGCCTTGGCGCGTGATGCGGCCGCGCCGTTCGCTTTCACCCGAATCAAAGGCTTTCGGCACCATGCCAATGTAGCTGCTGACTTGACTGGCTTTACGAAAACGCTGCGGCTGATCCAGCAGCGCCACAATTGCTTCCGACAGTCTCGGACCCACTCCGGGAATGGTCCGTAACAACTGCACCCGTTTATCCGTCTGGCCAATCGCATTCAACTTCTCTTCTACGCTGGCCACTCGTTCCTGAATCATTTGCAACTGTTGCAGCTCTTCCCATAACTCGCCGCGCCAGAGCTCCGCTGCCCCTACCTCCGTCAACGGTCGCGCCATACTGTTTAGCTGTTCCTGGCCCAACTTATTCCAGCATCTACGGCCACGCGGTAGTAGCTGACCCTCCCGTACCAGCAGGTCGCGAATGTGATTCTTGATCTTCGTACGCCGGCCTACCAGGTGTTGCCGGTAAGTGATCAACGCGCGCCACTGCCGTACTTCGGTTTGCGGGATGTACACCTCGCGCAACTGATTGACGGCTGATAACCGCGCTGCCTTCAAAGCATCACGCCGGTCATCCTTCTGCTTTACCTTGCGCCACCGCCAGGCATCGTCGCTCGTGTTCGCGACCTGGACTGCTATGCCTAGCTGACCCATCAGATCACAAACCCAACCGGCGATCGAGCAAATTTCGATCACTACGCGATCGGGTTTTACTTCCTGCACCAATCGTTCCAGCGCCGCCGGAGTGGTAAATGTTCGCTGAAACTCGTGGGCTCCACTCTCACTGTCGTAAGCACAACCTACCGTCTTGTATTTTCCTAAGTCTAGCGCCAAGATCTTCATAGCCGGGTACTCCCTTCATATAGTCAGGTTTTGAGTCAGCCCATCAGGGTCAAACTCGCGTCGTTGGATATTCTCCAACATTCAAACCGACTTCGGGAGACCCGGCTTCATAGTTTCTCAACCTTCTATCGAAAGGATGAAGATCATTGCTAACAATGTTAGCGCAACAGCGCGCGCGAAAACACCTCACGTAAACCAAATATTTAGGACCAACACTATAATGAATGCTCTTAAACGAAGAGCGCAGTCAGTCTTAAACGACAACTTCATCGATGCTCAGACTCGTGCGATTATTCGTTACGCTTTGGAAACAAACGACCCGTGGCTTGCCCAACTCGTGCGTCGCGCAGATGCGGGTGAAGACGTCATCGACAACATGCAAAACCTCGTGATCAGTGAAGATGATTCAAGTGAAGAAAAGATTGAAGCACTGACCGAAATGATTTGTCGCGCCGGCGACGAGCCTGAAACTAAATCGGCGGCTCTGCTCGTGCTCATGGCAACACTCGAAAATGCCACGCACCCAAAAGCACTCGCGAACACGGCGAAACACCTTGCCTTCACTCGCTGCGGTGAGTTGAACTTCTGTGGCATGGTTGAGGCTCAGATTGCGGTACTCGAGGGTGAACTGTTCCGCAATAACACCGCTTAGCTCAATGATCCGTCTGGTAGCCGGATCTCCCCACCGGCTGCCACTACCGTGTCAAAATTGGACCAGATTGCGCGATCTAATCAGTTCCAGGAACAATCTGAAATGCTCCGGCGGAAAACGAAATGATTACGAGCACAAGCCAAATCCTTTCGACTCTCTTCAAGCCACACTCACAGCGAAACGTGTTAAGATTTGTTGCATGAACAAGTCTTCTGCGCTGGCTGATTGGACTCCGGAACAGATCGCGCTTGGCAAAAGGTGGGTAGAGACGTGGAGACTCGCCGGCGAGGATCTGGAGCGGATCAGGCGTAAGGAGATTAGAGAACTCGACACCTACAAAACCATTTCTCTCCTTTGCAAATCTGCGGATTACACGCGTCCGCCATACGCGCCAAAGCCGTGGTCAGGTCTCATCGAACAACAGCGGTGGTTTAAGAAGGCACACTTGGCTAGTCTTTAACTCTGTGGGATCATGCAAAGGTGGCTGAGCAATTTGAATATCAATTTGAATGGGATGCTCGGAAGGCAAGAACAATAGCGCTCGAGTACGCATCATCTCGGCAAGAAAGGCAACGAAAAATGAAATCAAACAGTACAAAGAAGAATAGTGAGATGAAGCGCGAGTACGATTTTTCAAAAGCTGTGCGTGGAAAGTTCTATCACAAGAACGCTTGCCTTCGTCTGCCAATTTATCTCGAGGCCTCAGTTCAAGAACGACTTCAGCGTCTGGCTCGGAAAAACGGCAAAGCCATAGACACGATTGTTAATCAAATGGTCCAAAAGGAAATGGAACTGCTTGAAGAATTGACCTAGCGCGCTCTCGCTCATTGCCCTTCCCTCCTCACCCATAGTTCGCGCAAACACAATCGAAAGCACTGCATGGGGTCCCAGTAGATCGGAAGAGTGTGTTATAGATGGGGCGCTATGAGAGTTCCGATTGAGTCGTTAACAACCTGCCCTGCTTTGCCGCCTGAGGTTGAGGATCGCTCTGCGTGGTACGGGCCGGAGCTGGCGAAGTGCGACGATTGGATAGAGCGCCTCTCCGGAGTCGAGATCGCCGAAGTGGAGCATGCGCTACGTCAGTTGGACGCAAAACGAAGCGACTTCACATTCATCACTGCCAGCGATGTTCCGCTCCCCACTCTCGCGCCGAGGCTGCAACGAATACTCGACGAGGTACTTAATGGCCGCGGATTCGTTCTGATAAGAGCCCTGCCCGTAGAGCGTTGGACCAGGCGCGAAGCCGCGTTGGCTTTTCTCGCGATTGGCGTTCACCTGGGCAACCTGCGGATGCAGAATGCCGAGGGACACTTGCTCGGACATGTCAGGGATATGGGACGCTCGAGCGACGATCCGAACACGCGTATCTATCAGACGCGTGAACGGCAAACTCACCATACCGATTCATGTGATGTTGTCGGGCTGTTGTGTTTGCAAGCTGCCAAATCAGGCGGCTTGTCCAGCCTCGTGTCCTCCAACACTATCTTCAATGAGATGCGCCGGCGCAGGCCTGATCTGCTCAGCGTGCTAATGGAACCGATTGAAACGGATCAACGTGGCGAAGTTCCTGAAGGCAGCAAACCGTATTTCAACATTCCTGTCTTCAACTATCACGAGCAATTAGTTTCTGCGATTTATCAGAGGCAATACATCGAGTCTGCGAGACGCTTTCCCGACGTGGCGCCACTCACTCCGCTTCAGATCGAGGCACTGGACCTCTTGGACCAACTGGCAAACGATCCAAACCTGACCTTAATGATGGAGCTTCAACCTGGCGACATTCAGCTCGTGCAGAACCACACCATTCTGCACGATCGAACCGCGTTCGAGGATTATCCCGAGCCTGAGCGCAAGCGTCACCTTTTGCGTTTGTGGCTAGCGCCGCCCACCGCGCGCAGTCTGCCTGAAGTCTACGCGGAGAGGTTCGGTTCGATTACGCCAGGCGATCGCGGCGGCGTTGTAGTTGCAGGATCGAAGCCGACGATACCATTTGACTGAGCCACAGATGCCCGAAGGTCCAGAGGTGCGAAAATATGCTGATGCGCTTCATGCGGCGTTAACCGGACGCGTCATTGTTTCACTAGAAGCACGAACAAAAGAGGCGCGAAAATGGCTGCAGGAAAACGACCAACGCATCACCGGTCGTCGGGTTGAGCGCGTCATCTCACATGGAAAACATCTGATAGGTTATATCGAAGGCCGGTTCTTTTTTCACTCACACCTCATGATGTGGGGCCGCTGGCAAACGGTGGGACCGGTGCTCCGGCGGCGCAAATCAAAACCAATCGAGCTGCCGGAAAAGGACCGGCGCGAACGAGCTCGCATCGTAGTTGAGGGCGCGGCTGCAATCCTGCTCTCCGCCCCAATATTCAATGTTGGTGAAGGTGATCCTTACGAAGTAATCGAGATCCTCTCCACGCTTGGGCCCGACGCGTTGCCATACCATGGTCCATTCGATCGCGCGGAGTTTCTTAGTCGATTACTTGAACACAAGAACGAGACGATTGGAGCCGCACTATTGAACCAACGCATTGTCGCGGGCCTCGGAAACTACCTGCGCGCAGAAATCCTTTTCAGCTGCAAGCTGAACCCGTGGCTAACTGTCGGCGAGATCACCGAGCGCAACTTCACATGCTTGTCAAAAACAATTCCGCGTTTGGCGCGTAATGCATACAAACGGAGCGCTACGGCCACTGAAAAAGATCGGAAAAGAATGGCAGCCGATCCGTCCCTGGTATATCAACCGGGCCGCGAATATGGCACGAGACACATGGTCTTTCGGCGAACGAACCTGCCGTGTTTGCGCTGTGGGCAGAAGATTCGACAACTCAGACAAAGGACCATTCAGACTGAGGAGAATGACGAGGAACGCACTCGCATTGTTTACTTTTGTGCAAAGTGTCAGAGAGTTGAAGGTGACGACTGATCGACAGTCAGAGCTCTTCAACCGCAATCGACGCAACCTTATCGTCCTGCGTTAGTTTGACTGTACACAAGAGTGAGCGACCGATGTCGGTCAGTAGATAACGATACAGGCGCAGGTTGTTGTCATTTCTTTGCTCGACTAATTCGCTCGAGTGGATGATCGCCACCGGCAGACTGAAAGCATTCAAGCTCTGCTGGATCCGTTTGCCGTCGCTGCTGAGGATTGCTGCGCGGCAGTCGGCAGTGAAGAGTTGTTCTTCGATCTTCCCTGTAACCAACTGCATCAACGCGCGCCGCACCAACGACCTTGTCTTCGGTTCTTTGTCTTCAACCGGCTTCACATCAGGAAGCACAAACTCAGGATAAAAACTCGTCGCGAGTCCGCGAGCAAGCTTGAAGTCTTTAGTCTCCCATGAATTGGCAAGGAAGATGATTGTCAGCTTTGTATCGAGAAAGCGGATAATAAATGACTTAAAACCTTGCCAGGCGCCGCCGTGAAAAACCATCCGACGGCCATGAAGTTGGGCCAGGTGCCAGCCAAAGCCGTAGCCTTTTATCGTTCCGTCGCTCAGCCGCGCGCCCGTCCAAAGCTTATCTCGACTCGATTGCGCCAGTGGTTTATCTGTGTAGAGGGCCGCGTCCCACTTCGCCAAATCCAGGATCGAAACATATAACGATCCATCAGCAGTGGAGTTCGTCGATGGTGAAACCCATTCCTGGTTCTTTAGTTCGCCGTTAACCAGCCGGTATCCAGCAGCGCGGTTTGCCACGATATCAGCTTCCGAGATGACTCGCGCCGTCGTCATACCGAGCGGTTGAAAAATTCTCTCCTGCAAGAAGTCTCCATAGTACTTGCCAGTGATTTTCCTGATCAGAATCCCAAGCGTGACATAACCAACGTTGCTGTAATTCCAATTCGAGCCGGGAGCAAAATCCAGCGGCGGCTTTTTGAACGACGCGAAATATTCATCTTCTGAATAGTCGTGGCGCAGATCGATGTCGGGCGGATAATCACCGAGGCCCGATGTGTGTGTCAGCAGATGCCACACTGTAATGTCTTTCCAGCTTGCGGGAGCATCAGGAAAGTATTTAGAGATCTTGTCGTCAAACGAAAGCCTGTTCTCCTGGGCAAGAATCATTACAGCGGCTGCCGTAAACTGCTTCCCGATCGAACCGGATTGAAAAACGGTGGCTGGTTTGACTGGCACTTGATGTTCTACATTTGCGAGTCCATAACTTTTCAGAAGAATGATTTTGCCTTCGCGTAAGACGGCGAGAGATACTCCCGGAATCTTATAGGCGAACATCTGCTGCTTGACGAAGTAATCAATCTTTACTGCGGCCGCGCGATCTTCCCTGCTCATTTCTTGAGCAGCGCACGGAATCGCGACTAAGAAGATCATTAGGCAGGCGGGCAAGAGGATGGGCTTCATAAGAGTGGGCCAACAGTCAATTAACAGCGAAAGCGTTGACTAATTTGCGCCGAAGCTTGCGAAAGCGCAACCTTGGGCTAGAATGGCGAACACTTTTATCGTTCCTGATTTTAAATGCTAGCCGGAATTCGCACACGCGACCTGCGCAAGGTCTATACGTCGCCACCGCCACTTGCCGCGGGAGGCGGGTTTGCCTCGCGCCGCAAGAATAAACAACCGGCGCGCGAGATCGTCGCGTTGGATGGATTGTCGCTCGACGTCCAGGGCGGAGAGATCTTCGGGCTGCTTGGTCCAAACGGCGCCGGGAAGTCGACCACGGTCGGCATCCTTACGACACGGGTGCGGCCGACAAATGGCCAGGCGTGGATCGGCGATTACGATGTGTGGGCACAACAGGTCGAGGTGAAGCGTCTCATCGGTGTTGTAGCGCAACGACCAAATCTCGACTTCTCGCTCACTGCTCGCGAAATCCTGCTCTTTCACGGCGCGTATTACAGCCTCGATTCCCGAGCGCGTTCCACGCGCGCCGCAGAGCTACTCGATCGATTCAAACTAAGCGACCGTGCGGACCAGATGGTGCGCGGGTTCTCCGGCGGCATGATGCAACGACTCTCCATTGCACGCGCGATGATGCACGATCCCCAGGTGCTCTTTCTCGACGAGCCGAGCGCGGGCCTCGATCCGCAAACGCGTCTGCTGCTTTGGGAAATCATTCGTGAATACAATCAGACTGGTAAGACAATCCTCCTGACGACACACAACATGGAAGAAGCTGACGCTTTGTGCCAGCGACTCGCCATCATCGATCACGGACGCAATATAGCTTTAGGCACGCCCGCAGAATTGAAGGCCTCTGTTCCCGGCGGTTTCCTTTTGCGTGTGCGTTTCGGCGCGCACTCCCCGGAATTGCTCGAGCGACTAAAGATGCTCGCGGGTGTTAGAGAAGTGCGCGTCCACACCAATGC
>JBKPJS010000416.1:0-6737 GCA_046730815.1 Acidobacteriota bacterium | reverse complement strand
GTACAGCGCGTTGAGCGCCGCGAGGTCTTCGAGCCCTTTGGGTTTTAGTTTGCGGCAGATCTCCTGCCTCCCAGACGACTCAAACTGGAAGACTGCTTCAGTTCTCCCTTCAGCAAAGACGGCAAGAGCTTTAGCATCGTTAAGCTCTATCTCCGACCACTTAATCTCTTTACCAAGCAGCTGTTTAATGCTAGTTAAGCAGTCATTTATAACGGTTAAAGCTGTAAGCGCTAAAAAATCCATCTTAAGCATGCCGGTCTTTTCCAAATCCGACATGACGTACTGCGTGGTGAGTTCTTCCTTCCCGGAGACTGCGACGGGGATCAGTTCCTGAAGCGGCAGCGGCGAGATGACGACCCCCGCCGCGTGGACCGAGGAGTGGCGAGCACAGCCTTCGAGCCTTTGTGCGATCTCAAGTATCTCTTTAACCTGAGGATTCGTTTCCATCTCGCGCTTTAGTTCAGGCACCTGCTCGAGCGCCTGGCTGAGACTGACGTTGCGACCACGCACTGGCGGAGGTATGAGCTTCGCTATTCTTTCAACCTCGGCATACGGCACTTCCAACGCCCGCCCCACGTCCTTGATCGCGGCCTTCGACGCCAGTGTTCCAAACGTGATGATCTGGCAGACCGAGTCACGGCCATACAATCCGGCAACGTGATTGATGACGTCCCCTCGGCCCCTGACGCAGAAATCAATGTCGATATCAGGGAGCGAGACGCGGCCAGGGTTGAGAAATCGCTCGAAGAGCAGATCGTACTGGAGGGGATCGATGTCAGTGATATCCAGACAATAGGCGACCAGCGAGCCGGCGGCGGATCCTCGACCCGGGCCCACCGGAATCGAGTGCTCTTTCGCGTACCGAACGAAGTCCCAAACGATTAGGAAATAGCCGGCAAAGCCCATCTGCTTGATCATCTGGATCTCGCTCGACAGGCGCGTCTGATAATCCGAGAAAGGTTGTTTCAACTCTCCACGAGCTCCGACGGGATCCCAAACTTGTTGGCGCCGCCGTTCAAACCCTTCGCGAACGACCTTCTCAAAGTAATCATCGGCGGTAAGACCTGCTTCCGACTGCGGGATCGGATACTGCGGGAGATAGTTGACGTTCTCGGGCAATTTCAACTCACAGCGCTCGGCGATTTCCACTGTGCGAGTGAGAACTTCGGGAAGCTCGTCGCCGAAGATGCGCCACATCTCTTCCGCTGACCGGACGTAGAAATTCGGACTGGCATAGCGCAAGCGATTGGTGTCGTTAACAGTCTTCCCGGATCCAATACAGAGGAGAACATCGTGAGCCCGCGAATCATCAGGCATTAAATAATGAGCATCGTTGGTGGCCACAAGCGGCACGCCCGTGCGTTTGGATAGATCGACGAGTGGCTTCCGGATGCGCCGCTGAGCGTCGAGGCCGTGCTCCTGGATTTCGAGGAAGTAATTCCCTTTCCCGAGAATCTCTTCAAACTCGAGTGCCGCCTTCGCCGCTTCGTCACACTTTTCCTGGGCCAGCATTGCCGAAGGAACGCCGGACATGCACGCCGACAGAGCGATCAATCCCTTGCTGTGCTCCGCCAGCAGTTCCTTGTCGATGCGCGGCTTGTAGTAAAAGCCTTCGGTATAAGCCTTCGACGTCAGACGCACGAGGTTTTGGTAGCCCTCGTAATTTTGCGCGAGCAGGATCAAATGAAAGTTTGCCTTTTCACCGGGCGCGCTGGCAGCCTTCTCTTTGCGATTACCGCGCGTGATGTAAGTCTCACAGCCGATGATCGGCTTCACCCCTTTGTACTTCATCGCGTTGTAAAAAGAGATTGCGCCGAAGATGTTTCCATGATCGGTCATGGCACACGCGGGCATACCCAGTTCTTCAACTCGCTTTGAAAGAGGTTTGATTTGAATCGCACCGTCAAGAAGGCTGTGATCGGTATGAAGATGTAGGTGTACGAATTGTCGGTCCTGCATTTTAGTAAATCCATCCACAGATCATCTGTTCAATCTGTGGATAGTTTTTATTCCCATTCAATTGTTGAAGGTGGTTTAGAACTAATATCGTAAACAACACGATTCACGCCGCGTATCTCCGAAACGATTCGCGCTGAAACTCGCGCCAGGAGATCATGCGGTAGTCGGGCCCAGTCGGCCGTCATTCCATCGACACTCGTCACTGCTCGAAGCGCGATCACTCGTTCATACGTTCGCTCATCGCCCATCACGCCCACAGTAGACACGGGCAGAAGCACAGGAAACGCCTGCCAGACCGAGTTGTACAATTCCGCGCGGCGCAACTCTTCGTCGAGTATTCGATCGGCAGCCTGCTCGATCCGGATCTTCTCTTCAGTGACTTCTCCGAGAATACGAACCGCCAACCCGGGACCCGGAAATGGATGCCGCCCAAGAATTTCCTCAGGCACTCCCAATTCCCTTCCGATGAGGCGAACTTCATCCTTAAACAACTCGCGCAACGGCTCGATGAGTTTGAGATTCATCTTCTCCGGCAGGCCACCGACGTTGTGATGGCTCTTGATCACCGCCGATGGACCACGCACTGAAACAGACTCAATCACGTCAGGATAGAGTGTCCCCTGGACCAGGTAACCAACGTCGCCGAGGCGGCACGCTTCTTCCTCAAACACATCGATGAATACTTTCCCGATTCGCTTTCGCTTCTCCTCCGGATCCACGATACCTTCGAGAGCGGCGAGAAACAGGTGTCCCGCTCGAACCCCGGCAATGTTCAACTTCATTGTCTGTTGCAGCAGCGCAAGCGTTGTTTCAAACTCACCTTCACGCAACAGTCCATTGTCGACAAAGATACAAGTCTGACGATCTCCAACCGCCTTGTGCACCAGAGCAGCAGCGACAGTCGAATCGACTCCACCCGATAAACCCGATACCACTTTTCCCTTCTCGCCAAGTTGGACGCGAATGCGTTCGACCTGCTCCTCGATGACTGCTTCAGGCGACCAATCACCGCGACAGCCGCACACAGAGAAAAGAAAATTGCGCAGCACCTGCGCGCCGAGCGGCGTGTGCGCGACCTCGGGATGAAACTGCACGCCGTAAATGCCGCGCGACCCGTCTTCCATCGCATTCAAAGCGTCGTCCGTGAGCGCAGTTACGTGAAAACCCGGCGGCACTTCCGTGACGTGATCGCCATGGCTCATCCAAACGTCGAGCTCTTCCGGTAGAGCTTGAAACAATCGACTAGTCACATCCACGACTTTCAAGCGTGCATAACCAAACTCGCGGTTTGGAGAAGCTGCCACATCTCCGCCAAGCTCGCGTGCAAAGACTTGAAAGCCGTAACAAATTCCGAGCGTGGGACAGTCGATTGACTGCAATAACTGCGGATGCGGCTTTGGTGCGGTCGGATCGTAAACTGATGAAGGACCGCCGGAGAAGATCAGGCCTTTGGGCGACCTGGCGTTGATCGCATCGATCGATGCATTAAACGGAAGAATTTCACAGTAGACGCCTGCTTCTCTAACGCGACGTGCTATGAGCTGTGTGTACTGCGATCCGAAGTCAAGTATTATTACGGTTTCATGATTTGGGCTGCTCATGGATTGGAAAGAGTGGCTGATTATACTTTCGTATGCTGCGAACTCAAAATTTTAGCCACGGATTAAACGGATTGTTTTCTGATCTGCAAAAATCCGTGAAATCCGTGGCTGTTTTACTGCTACTTTGCCTAATCCCGACGGTCGGCACGAACGCCGACGTTCTCCTGTCACAACCACTGACCGTCCGTTGGCGCTACGAATCAACCGTCACGCTAAATCTCACACCTGCATTCGACAACGAGCGAATCTATTTACCTCTAGCAGGGGGCACCATCGTCGCACTGAAGGCTAAAGACGGTCAGCTCTACTGGCGTTCAGAAATGGGTGGCGAACTCTCAGCCTCACCAATCGCCGATGAAAACGCGATCTACGTCGCATCGGAAACTATCGGACCACCAAATGCGTCGGCCGGCACTCTGCGTGCCCTCGGCCGTGAAGGTGGCGTCACTCAGTGGATGACTCCGTTAGTAAGGCCACTTCGCGGAGCACTCACAATCAGTGGCGAAAAATTATTCGCAGGTGGAAGCGACGGCAGGGCGTATGCCTTCGATAAACGAAATGGAGGCGTGCTGTGGTCCATACCGTTTGCATTAGCATTTGACAGCCAACCAGTCGCGAAGGGTGGCAAGGTATACATTGGCAGTGAAGACGGCACGCTGCTCGCCCTCGACGAAGCAACCGGCCGCCTGCTCTGGCGATATCGAACCAAGGGCGCGATACATGGTCCAGTAGCCGTCACAAACGAGAATGTTTTCTTCGGTTCAGGCGATGGCTATGTTTATGCGCTGAGCACGGACAAGGGCCGTTTAAAATGGCGTAAGCGAACAGGCGCCGGAGTTGAGGCTGTTGTGCTTACAGGTGATGCGTTGCTTGCAGCGTCGTTAGACAATTTTGCCTACCTCTTGAATCTAAAAGGATCGATGCTTTGGAAAAAACTGTTGCCGGGTCGCATCTCGGCGCAGCCGCTAACGGTGCAAGAAGCAGCTCTCTTCACACCTCTCTCAAGTTCGGCTGGTGTTGTGCTGGCATTGAAGGACGGAAAGCAGGTTAATTCTCTTCCGACTGACGACGAGTTAACAAGTTCAGCATCGCCGATACTCGTGGGAGACGCCGTCATTCTCACAACTGAACACGGACTACTCGCTTTTTCTCGACCGACTGGTAACTAATTCGCCAGTCCACAGGCGATTTTACAGGGGTGCCCCGAGGAAGGAAGCGAGTCGAAGCAAGTCAGCGAAAACACCTGCTGCCGTGACCTCTGGGCCAGCGCCCGGCCCTCTTACGATCATCGGTTGAGCGTTGTATCGCGCCGTTTGAAAACTCACTATGTTGTCGCTACCCGTCAGGTTTGCGAAAGGATGATCGAGCGGGTACGTGCGTATCCCAGCTGACATGTTCCCGTCACAGTCAATTGTGCCGACGTATTGCAAGACTTGATCTCTTGCGCGGGCTGAGTCGAGTAATGCAGCGATCGCGTGGTCATGTCTTCCGAGCGTGTTGAGATACTCCTCGACGCTTGCCGAACGCAAGTCCTCCGGAACCATGCTCTCCACCTGAACTGTGTTTATCTCAACTTCGAGGCCCATCTCGCGCGCGAGAATAATCAGCTTGCGAGCCACATCAACGCCAGACAGATCCTCGCGCGGATCGGGCTCCGTGAGACCCAGCGAATGAGCTTCCCGGACGACGTCGGAGAAAGTACGCGCGCCACCCAGTGAGTTGAAGATATAAGAAAGAGTGCCGGAGAGCACACCCTCAATTCTGATAATCTCATCTCCTGTCTCGATCAAACCGCGAAGTGTGTGGATGATCGGTAACCCCGCGCCCACGTTTGTCTCGTAAAGAAAATATCTTTGATACTTGCGGGCAGCTTCGCGCAAGCTGCGGTAGGACGCGAAAGGCCCAGCGTTGCTCTTCTTGTTTGGTGTGATGATGTTGATTCCTCTGGACAGCCAGTCTTCGTAGTGCCGCGGTAATTCAGTGCTCGCCGTTGCATCGATAAGTACTGTGTGCGGCAAGTGAGCGGCGTGAACGTGATTGACGAAACTCTCGACGTCCGCCTCAGCCCCGCTCGCACTCAACTTGTCCTGCCACTGGTCCAGCGGGAGCTGCCGGTCATGGAGGAGCATCTTGCGGCTATTCATGATGCCACGTACCCGCAAGTCTATGCCCCGCTGTGCCTGGAGCTCGTGAATACGAGTGCTGAGTTGGCCCAGAAACGTGCTGCCGATCAGTCCGGTGCCGATCACTCCGATGGAAAGCGTTTGGCTCGAAAGATAAAAGGCTGAATGAAGCGCTCGCAATGCCTTTGTTGCTTCGTGCTGTTCGACGACGGCGGAGATGTTACGTTCAGACGAGCCTTGTGCGATCGCCCTTATGTTGATACCGGCTTTACCGAGCGCGCTGAAAAACTTCCCGGCCATACCGAGCCGTTCGATCATCCCATCGCCAACCATCGCGACAATGCAGCAACTATCTCGCAAGTCTACAGTCTGAACCTCGCCCCGCTGCATTTCCGTGAAGAACGTTTCCTCAACAGTCTTCTTCGCAAGCTCAGCCTGCGCACGCAGGACAGCAAAGCAGATCGAATGTTCAGAACTCGCCTGTGAGATCATTATGGTTGAGACACCAACAGCTCGCAGGGCGCCGAAAAGTTTATGGGCCACTCCGGGGATGCCAATCATGCCCGTGCCCTCCACGTTTATGAGGGCCATGTCTTCGACTGCGGCGAATCCCTTTATCGGCACATCGGCCGGCGAAGAGGCTGAGATTCTTGTGCCTGGAACCTCCGGCTTGAAACTGTTTTTGATCCAGACGGTGATGCCGTTCGCGATCGCCGGATACATAGTGTTTGGGTGAATAACCTTTGCCCCGAAATAGGCAAGTTCCGCCGCCTCCTGGTAAGAGAGTTCGGGTATAACTAACGCGTCCGGAACGCGGCGAGGGTCGGCGCTGAATACGCCGTCAACGTCGGTCCAGATCGTTACGGAATCGGCACTGAGCAACGCGCCGAAGATGGAGGCGGAGAGATCACTGCCGTTTCGTTTTAACGTTGTAGCGACTCCATCGTGTGTGGCGGCGATGTATCCGGTGATTACCAGGAAACCAGTAACAGGTTGTTCGCCTTGCCAGGCTTCCAGCTTTTGTTGCGAGAGCTGCCAATCGATTGCGATGGTG
>JBKPJS010000415.1:0-5479 GCA_046730815.1 Acidobacteriota bacterium | reverse complement strand
GGCTAATTCTGTCGCCGCGCCCGATAGCGTTGGCGTTGTTTACATCAGCGGCGAGGATGTACATCGCGTAGTAAGTCAGGCCAACCAACACCGTTACGACTGCGCCCCAGCGAAAGTACCAAAGAGCGCGACCGAGCAGATTAGGATTGATCTTCTTTTTGGTGTCGGCGTCGATTCCCTTCTGAAACGGTACATTTATCAGGTTGAAAAAGTAGAGCAGGCCAATCCAGGTGATGCCGGCCACGAAGTGGGACCAGCGCAGGATTATTCGCCCGAGCGCAGCGCCATCGGGGGAATTGAACACACCGTCAAACATAGCCAGACTGATGGGGAGATGAGCAGTTGACTCAATTAGCATAGGCCCTCCGTGTTAAAAGGAATTACCCGCGAAGATTACACCTAGACCAAGCTGCGGCGCAATAAGCGTCACTCGTCGAACGGCCTCGGACCAGGATCGATTCCGCGCACACTTGCCTGGTTAATTACGCGGACGTGCAAATCGCTACTGACTCGGATCTGACATGAGAGACGAACATTTGGCCCGAGCTCGGTTTCCATCGCGAGACGATTGCGTTCGAGCTCTCCCATTTCTCCCGGCTCACCCTCGAGGATTTCGACGCGACAGGTAGTGCAGCGTGCGTTGCCGCCGCAACGGTGAAGGATATCGATACCCGCATCTTCGAGGGCCAAAACGAGTTTCTTTCCAGCAGGCGGTTCAGTTTCGACGAGACCAGTGGCAGTTTCCGCTTGAATCTTTGGCATGTATGGTTGCTCCTAAATTGTCGCTAGTTCTAACTCCATAAATTTCGCCCCTTCGACGGGGTTCTCATAGTACGGCTGGATCTCGACAAAGCCAATCGAGCGATAAAGCGCAATCGCCTGGTCCATGCGTCCCGGTAGCGTGTCGAGTCGCATGCGCGTGTATCCGAGTTTGCGTGCTTCGTCGATGATCGACTTAACCAACACGCTCCCGAGCCCTCTACCGCGATACGCCGGACGAAGAAAGAGACGTTTCATCTCACAAACGCCCGGCTCCAATTTTCGCAGTGCGATACAGCCGGCGAGCTGATCGTCTTCGACCGCGAGTAATAAGCGACCGTCGGGTGGAGCGTAGTCACCCGGCAGATTTGCGAGTTCCCGATCGAAATTCTGAAAGCAGAGGCTGATGCCGAGACCCGCGGCGTACTCTTCGAACAGAGCCCGCGCGTTTTCGATATCGTCCTGAGTGTTCGCCTGGAAGATTCGCATTACAGGATTTACGAGATTCTCAGGATTGACAAAATCATCTTGAAAATCTTGTAAATCCTGTTTACGGCTTTAAATACAAACAGGAGACGGGATCGCTCCCGTCTCCCGTCGAAAGTTCGTAGCTGGCGGTGTTACGCTGTAAACGAAGTGCCGCATCCGCAACTGCCGGTGGCATTGGGGTTCTTGAAAGTGAAGCCCGAACCCATCACGCCGCTAACGTAGTCGATCTCGACACCATTCAGGTATTGAGCGCTGAACATATCGACAAACATGCGCACGCCTTTTCCGTCGATAATAAAGTCGCCTTCGCGCGATTGCTCTTCGATATTCAGGCTGTACTGAAAGCCAGAGCACCCGCCGGGCACGACTCTGACGCGGAGGCCTGACGTCTCGGGTAAGCCTTCTTCGCTCGCCATAAACTTCTTGATTTCAGTTGCGGCCGAGTCGGTGACGTTCAGTGTCACGGTAGGCGCTGTAGTTGCTGACATATCGTATAAATCCTCACTCCTATAATCGTTGGTGGTAATCCTTCTAGCCGCTGCTATCTTATTGTCCTTTACCCAAAACGACAAGTTCAGGTTTCATAGCTTCAATCGAGACCTGGCGCGCCACTTCCTCGGAAACCTTTCGAAACGCCTGCGCCTGCGGTGAGTCCGGATGGCCGACAACCACGGGCACGCCCTTGTCGCCACCTTCTCGGACTTCAATTCCCAGCGGAACTGCTCCCAGGAAAGGCACGTGGTATCTTGCTGCCAATACCTGACCACCACCTTCGCCGAAGATGTTGTAGCGAGTGCCTGTATCGGGCGCGATGAAGTAGCTCATGTTCTCAACAATACCCAAGACCGGTATGGCAACAGTTTCAAACATTCTCAGCGCGCGGCGCACATCGGCAATCGCGACGTCCTGCGGCGTTGTCACCAATACTGCGCCTTGGACGGGAACGAGTTGCGCCAGCGACAATTGAACGTCGCCGGTTCCCGGAGGCATATCCACGATCAAATAGTCGAGCTCGCCCCACTTCACGTCCGACAGAAACTGTTTCACCAGTCCATGCAGAATCGGGCCGCGAACGATCATCGGCTTATCGCCGGGTTGCAGCAGCGCCATCGACATAAACTTGACGCCGAAAGCTTCAATCGGCACGAGCTTATTGCCCTCGACTTCCGGACGCGCTTCGGTCGCACCGAGCATAATCGGAACGTTTGGACCATAAACGTCAGCGTCCATCAAGCCAACACGCGCGCCATCGAGACTCAGCGACACGGCAAGGTTAACGGCCACAGTCGATTTACCGACGCCGCCCTTTCCGGATGAAACGGCGACGATGTTTCGCACGCCTTCGATCACCAGTTTCTCGCCGAGACCCCGGCCTTTCGGCACTTCGGCGTCCATTGTCACGGACACTGAAGCGACTCCCGGCAACGCGCTGACGATCTCTTTCGCTGCGCTTTCCATCTCGGCTTTCACCGGGCACGCAGGCGTCGTCAACACAATGCGGAAGGCAACGTTGCCACCATCGATTTTGAGGTCGCGGATAAAACCGAGTGTGACTATGTCTTTGTGCAGATCGGGATCCTTGATTTGCCGCAAGCTGTCGAGGATCAATTGTTCGTTCAGTTGGGTCATATTGTTAAAAGAAGCGTAGCTGATTGGAATTATCTGTGCAACTCCGTATTCTTCCGTGTAGTCCGTGGTTAAAAAACTTAGCCACAGATAACACGGATGGATGAACAGATTAGCCGCGGATCATTTCTTTGCCCCTCGAAACGTCGGCGACGCGGACGAACCCAGTTTTGCTGGCCGTGCAGCGTCGTTGACTTGTGGAGCGAATGTGCGGTTCTCGATTCAAGTCGATGAACTTCACGCCGTGTCGCAGGCAAAATTCCGTGCCGTAGGTTGCAATGTTTTGGTTGCTGCTGCGTCGGTGTTGACCGAGCGGGTCACAGGAATGGCAACCGCAGACGCAGCGGCCATGGCGCAAGCGCCGGAAGCATTGATGGCGCAGCTCGACGCAGCCGGATCTGAAAAATGCGTGGAAATGGCATGCGAAGCGCTGCTGGACGCAATTCGCGAATACAGTAACGCGGCTCGCGACGATTGGGCGGGTGACGAAGCGTTAATCTGTACCTGCTTCTTCGTGTCAGAACGTACAATCGAACGTGAGATTCAGGCGCATAACCTGACGACGGTTGCGGAAGTGACAAAAGCCTGCAACGCAGGCGGCGGCTGCGGATCGTGTCACCAATTAATTCGGGAGATACTTGAAACCAATGATATACCTCGATAACAACGCCACCACGCGAGTCGCGCCCGAAGTGCTCGACGCAATGAAGCCGTATCTCGGCGAGTTCTTCGGCAATCCTTCTTCCGCGCACGCGCTTGGTCGCGAGATGAAGCGGGCCATTGAGCATTCGCGCGAGCAAGTCGCGAGTCTGATCGGGGCCACGGAGCCGAGCGAGATCGTGTTCACTTCCTGTGGTTCGGAATCTGACAACTGGGCCATTCGTGGCGTGCTTGCGTCGCAGCCGCGCAAAAAACATATCGTCACGACGCAGGTTGAACACGAGGCGGTGCGGAATCTTTGCCGCTTACTTGAAAACGATGGGTACGAAGTTACCTGGCTGGGAGTGGACCAGCAGGGCGAGCTTGATATGGATGGCTTGCGTGCTGCTTTGCGACCCGACACCGCGCTTGTATCAATCATGTTGGCAAACAACGAAACTGGCGTGTTGTTTCCGATCGAGCAGATAGGACGGATTGTACGTGAAAAATCTGACGCTGTTTTCCACGTCGACGGCGTACAGGCGGTTGGCAAGATTCCGATCGATCTAAAAAACACGGCGGTTGATCTGTTTGCGCTTTCAGGTCATAAGCTACATGCGCCGCAGGGCATCGGTGCGCTCTACATTCGGAAAGGTGTGTCGTTGTCACCTCTAATTATCGGAGGCGCTCAGGAACAGGGTCGTCGAGCCGGAACGTCTGCCGTTCCAAACATCGTCGGCCTGGGAGCCGCGTGCCGCGTTGCCCTGGAAGATAATGACCACGCGCGAATCGAAGCACTGCGCAACCGTCTTGAAGACGAGATTCTGAAGCAGATTCCTAATGCGCGTCTAAACGGCACCCCGGATCGCTCGAAACGTTTGCCGAACACTTCAAACATCTCTTTCGAGTACGTCGACGGACAAAACATTCTCCTTCATCTCGACGAGGCCGGCATCTGCGTCTCTACGGGCTCGGCCTGCCATTCAACCACGCACGAATCGTCACCAACCCTGCGCGCGATGAACGTGCCTTACACAGCCGCCCAAGGATCGATCCGCTTCTCCCTCGGACGATACAACACCGAGGCGGAGATTGAGACTACGCTGAGTGTTCTGCCTGAAATCATCGCGAAATTAGCCGCCATGTCTCCTTATGAAAAAGAATTGGCTGCATTAAAATAGGCGATAGGACTTATATGACCTATATGTCCTATACTGTCTTGTGGCGATAATTTTTCTGAAAGGGCTTCACGACAATCAATGAGCACTGTTATAGAACCACCGGTCACACCAGCGGAGAAGAATCTGGAAGAAGTCGATACTGTAACCATTCGCTTCGCCGGCGACTCCGGCGACGGAATGCAGTTGACAGGCACTCAGTTCACAAATACATCTGCCGTCGTCGGCAACGACATCTCGACGCTGCCTGACTTTCCCGCCGAGATTCGCGCTCCAGCGGGAAGCTTGCCCGGCGTGAGCGGCTTTCAGTTGAACTTCTCCAGCCAGGACATCAAGACTCCGGGTGATCAACCCAACGTGCTGGTAGCGATGAACCCGGCGGCGTTAAAAGTGAATCTTCCTGACCTCGAAGATGGCGGCACGCTGATCGTCAACACCGATGGCTTTACGCCGGAGAATTTGAAGTATGCCAATTACGCGACGAACCCTTTAGAGGACAATTCGCTCGCCGGCTATCGCGTGCACAAACTGCCGATCTCGACGCTTAATATGAATGCCCTCAAGGGCAACGTCGAGCTCTCGCGAAAAGAAATCGATCGCTCAAAGAACTTCTTTGCTCTCGGCGTGCTCTATTGGCTCTACGACCGTCCGATGGAGAACACGCTCAACTGGATCCACACCAAGTTTGCAAAGAGCCCCGAGCTGGCCAAAGCAAACGAAATCGCACTCAAGACTGGTTACAACTTTGCCGACACCACCGAGGTCTTCACCACTCACTACACAGTTAA
>JBKPJS010000414.1:0-1342 GCA_046730815.1 Acidobacteriota bacterium | reverse complement strand
ATCACGCTCAACACACAACGCGTCGCGTGCCCGGCGAGGATCGCCAGCCAAATATCGATCGGATCGAGTGTGCCTGTCTGCTGGATCACGAAACACGTCCCTAGCGGCACAATCATTTGCGAGATGATCGAAATGTACAACGGGCTCCTCGTGTCGCCCGTGCCCTGCAATCCTCCGGTATAAGTTAACGCCACTGCGATCAGCAGACCGGAAACACTCAACACCCGCAGTAGCTGAACTCCAATCTCCACCACTCCCGGATCGTGCAGTCCAAAGATGGCGAGCAGTTGTCGTGGAAAGAAGAGAAAGAAAATCCCGACAGACGCGGCGCCTGCGAATCCGAAGCTCGCCGCAACGTGCACCGCGGCATCTGCGCGATCAGGTTGGCGCGCGCCAAGATTCTGACCAGCCACGGCAGCAGCCGCGCCCATCAATCCAACCGACGTCCATGTGATCAATGAAAAGAGTTCGGTGTATGCAACGGCGAAGGCCGCTTGCGCAGCAGCGCTTTGAGCGAGCGAGCCGATGAACGCGAGCATGAACACGCCTCCCACATTCATCGCAATTCCCTGAATGCCGGTCGGCAAGCCAAACTTGAAGATCGACTTGATGATGGACCAGTTCGGACCGAAGCCTCCGCCTCGCGGGATGGATATCACCCACGCGCCACTCCAAAGTTTCGATAACGAGTAAACCGCGACGAGTCCCGACGCGATGCACGTTCCCATCGCCGAGCCCTTGGTCCCGAAAGCCGGGATCGGACCCAGTCCGCGAATGAGTATCACGTTGAGCACGAGGTTGAGCACCGTCATCGTAATGCCGAGGATCATTGGCGTGCGAGCATCGCCGGCAGAACGCAACGCAGTGCTTAGCATGAAAAAGATCATCATGCCGCCGCTGAAGACAAACATGATACGCAAGAACGGCAAAGCTTCAGCTTTGACCTCCGGGGCAGCATTAACGAGGGTGAGAAGAGCAGGCGAGACGAAATAACCAATCGGCGCCATGATTCCGAGCGAGATGAAAATCGCGGTGAGGAACGCCTGGTAAACTGTGCGATTAACTTTTTCTTCGTCGCCCGCGCCGGCGAAACGCGCGACCAGCACGCTCATTCCCGTAAACAACGACGAGATGAACACGATTACCACGATAAAGATCTGCCAGCTTACACCGATTGCAGCGTTTGCTTTGAAGCCGACGATATTGCCGACGAGTGCGTGGTCCACCATGCCCTGCAATCCGCCGATAACGTTTGTGAGCATCGTCGGCCAGGCGATCTTCCAAACCGCGGGACGCAGTGGTCCTTCGACGATCGATCGGTCATAACGCGGCTTGGCCGGAG
>JBKPJS010000413.1:0-13394 GCA_046730815.1 Acidobacteriota bacterium | reverse complement strand
CATCATGCCCACCGTGGCAAACAACAGCAGTGAATGAAACTCTCCGGCAGGTAGTTGCTCCCCGTGGACCCAAACCGTCGAGATTAACAACGTCAGAGCTGCGACAAGGAGGAAGATCAGGGTGAAGCCGAGGCGCAGCTCGTCGAGCACGATCATCCCGTTGAATGCATCGGAAGAAGCTGTTCCGTTGGCCCAGAGGAAGATGGTGGCGACCGCGGCGATAATCAGTCCGGCCAGTGAAAGACTGCCTGTGATCCAACGCTGTGCCGGGCGCGCGAAGGCGTCGACAAGCATTACGACGACTGCCGCAATGCAGACGATGACCTCGGGCGCTATTAACGACCAGCTAATGATCGGCATCATTGATTGCGCGAAAAAGGAGTTCATTCCATTGTTAGACAGGGTTACATGTTAATCATGAATAACCCGTCAATCCTGTGAAACTTGCGTCGTATACGAGCCGCCCGCCTGGCCCGTCCCGACGCGCGCTCGAATCGTCTCTACACTTGCTTTCGAACGATCGAGAAACACGCGCGGGTATACACCCATAAAGAGCATCAGGATAAGCAACGGCACCAGCAGCGCAACCTCACGATTGTTCAGGTCAGACAAGCGCGCATTCTCATCGTTAGTCAGACGGCCGAAGACTACGCGCTGGAGCATCCAGAGCATGTAGACAGCCGCCCAGATCACGCCCGTCGCCGCCAGCATCGTAACAATCCACGAGTGACTGACAGCGCTCGAGGTCCATGTTCCAATCAGGATCAGAAACTCTCCCACGAATCCATTCAAAAACGGCAAACCGATAGACGAGAGCGATGCAATTACAAACAGCGTCGAGAACCACGGCATAGGCGTGGCCAGTCCGCCAAACTCGCTGATCATGCGCGTGTGGCGTCGCTCGTAGATGAAGCCAACGAAGAGAAAGAGTGCGCCGGTCGAAACACCGTGATTAAGCATCTGGTAGAGCGCGCCCTGCATGCCGAGTTCCGTGAACGAGTACAGTCCGAGCACGACAAATCCCATGTGACTCACCGACGAATACGCCACGAGTCGTTTGACGTCTGGTTGGACCATCGCGACCAGCGCACCGTAGATAATCCCAATCACCGCGAGAACCATGATCACTCCCGCCCAATCACGTGCTGCATTGGGAAAGAGAGCCAGATTAAAACGCAGCAGGCCGTACGTTCCCATCTTCAGCAAGACGCCCGCGAGAATCACGGACCCGGCCGTAGGCGCTTCGGTATGCGCGTCGGGTAGCCACGTGTGAAACGGGAACAGCGGCACCTTGATACAGAATGCGAGTGCAAACGCGAGAAACAACCAGTACTCGGCGGTGTTCCCCGCGATTTGTGCCAGCGGGGTTGCGCTTATAACCTGCAGAAGCGTGGGATAGTCAAAAGTGTGATAGAGGAAGTAGAGCGCGATTATGCCGACCAGCATCAACAAGCTGCCGACCGCGGTGTAGATGAAAAACTTTACTGCCGCGTAAATACGGCGCTCGCCACCCCAGATTCCGATCAGAAAGAACATCGGCACGAGCGACGCTTCGAAGAACAAGTAGAACAGCAGCAGATCGAGCGATACGAACACCCCGATCATCGCGGTTTCGAGGATGAGTAGAAACGCGTAGTACGAGAGCTGTCGCTTCCGGATCGCAGTCCAACTCGACAGGATCGCGATGGGCATCAGCAGTGTGGTCAACAGCACTAACCACAGGCTAACGCCGTCGACTCCGAGGTGATAACGCGCGTCAATCGAGCCTATCCAGCTTACGTTCTCCTCGAACCGGAACTCGGCGCCACTCGCGCCGGCGCCTCGAAGCAAAAGCAGCGACACTGCAAACGTAACGGCAGTTGCGATCAAAGCAATCCACCGGTAATGCTCCTCGCGCCTATTCGACAAAAAGCTGTAGAGCACCAGTGCAAAAGCGCCGGCGACAGGCAGGAGAATAAGGATCGTTAGTAAACGCGGCATAACTATGGCATCACCCCGGGAAAGCCCAGGTACGCAAACAGTCCTATTAAAATCAATGCTCCTGCCAGAATGATCGCGGCGTAACCACGCACGAATCCGGCTTGCAGGTGACGCGCGAGCCTTCCGGCTTCGGTGACAACCTCTCCAATCGAGTGAAGGATGCCGTCGAGTACTCCAACATCGAATATTTTCCAAAAGCCTTCGCGCGACACTGTCTCAATCGGACGGATCAGTGCAGCATCGTAAACTTCATCGACGTAGTACTTGTTTTCTAATAACCGCGGCATCTGCAACAACGGGCGTTTCTGGAACAAGTACCAGCCGGCGCCAATGCCCAACAAACCGACAAGCACCGAGAGACCGGCGAGAGCGCGCTCCGCAGTAATTTCTTCACTGGAATGCGCGACGTTCGCAGGCGCAGGCACAGGCACCGGAGCATGCGTCTCTTCCGCCGGAGCTGAAACCGGTTCTGTCGCTCCTGCATGCTCCCCGGCGCCAATTTTTGCGACTACCGGTTCCAGCGTGTGCTCGATGACGTTGACGTTTCGATCTGTAAACACCGAACTCAACGCGTAAGGAATTCCGATGAAGCCTCCTACCGTGGACAGCACCGCCAGAACGATAAGCGGAACAGTCATAAGCCAGGGCGACTCGTGCGGCTCGACTGGACCATGATGATGTTCCGGCTCTTCCTTGTGAATCGTGTGTGACTCGCGAAAGCGCTCCCCACCCCAGAACGTCATCACCATCATGCGCGTCATGTAGACGGCGGTTAGAAACGCAGTCAGAACAGCGATGCCCCAGAGAAGTTTGCTGAACGTCGTCGACGGGAGACTGAACGCGGGAGCGCTCCAGGTGCGCCAGAGAATCTCGTCCTTCGAAAAGAAACCGGCGAAGATCGGAACGCCTGAGATTGCCAGCCAGCCGGTGAGCATCGTCGCGAACGTGATGGGCATGTACTTCTTGAGACCGCCCATACGACGCATGTCCTGCTCGTGATGCATGCCGTGTATTACCGAGCCCGAACCTAGGAAGAGCAGCGCTTTGAAGAATGCGTGCGTGATGACGTGAAAAATGGCGGCGATAAACGCACCCACACCGCAAGCCAGGAACATGTAACCAAGCTGCGAAATCGTCGAGTAAGCCAGGACTTTCTTGATGTCGTTTTGCGCGATGCCAATGGTTGCAGCGAACAGCGCGGTCGCGGCGCCGATGATTGCGACGATAAACATCGCTGTTGGCGCATGTACGAAGATCACCGAGCAACGCACGATCATGTAGACGCCCGCTGTCACCATCGTCGCTGCATGAATCAGCGCGGAGACTGGCGTTGGACCAGCCATCGCGTCAGGCAGCCAGACGTACAAGGGTATCTGTGCGCTCTTTCCCGCCGCGCCGATAAATAGAAGCACCGCGATCGAGGTTGCCCCTCCGGCAACAATCGCTCCGGCAGTGAACGGATCAACCGGCTGATTTTTGAAGAACGACAGCGCGGTTTGTGCTGTTTCGCCGGCCGCAGGGTTGGCAAAGAAGCTGACAGAACCGGTAACGAAGAACGTCAGCATTATTCCGAGAACAAAGCCCCAATCGCCGATGCGATTCGTGATAAACGCCTTCTTCGCCGCGTCCCCCGCTTCTTTCCGGTCGATGTAGTAGCCAATCAGTAAGTATGAACAGAGGCCCACGCCTTCCCAGCCGACAAACATCAGCACAAAGTTGTCTGCGAGGACTAGCGTCAGCATTGAAAACATAAACAGGTTGAGAAAGGCGAAGAAGCGATAGAAGCCTGCTTCGCCGTGCATGTAACCGACTGCGAAGACGTGAATGAGGAACCCTACAAAGGTGACGAAGAGAGCGTAAGTTCCGCTCAGTCGATCCATTCCAAGCGCGAAGTCGGCGCGAAGCGTACCGACCTGGAGCCACGTCCAGATGTGATCGAGCAATGGCATCTCTGACCGCAGCGCGCCGCCTGATTTGAAAGCAAGATAAAACGCGACAATGCTCGAGATCGCCACAGACCCACACGCCACAACCCCGATAAACCGCTCATTGCGCAGACGCCTTCCCACGAACCAATTAATCGCTGCACCTGACAACGGAGCGAAAATGATTAAGCTGAGAAGGTTATTTTCCATCCGTTAAAAATCCGCGTTCATCCGCGGCTACAACTTCAAAATGCTGGCGTCATCAACATCCAACGATTCTCGATTCCGAAAGATCGTGATGATGATTCCAAGGCCCACCGCGGCCTCAGCAGCGGCGACTGTCATAACGATGAACACGAAGAGCTGCCCGGTGACGTCCTGAAGAAAACTTGAAAACGCAACGAATGTCAGGTTCACCGAATTCAGCATCAGCTCGATGCACATAAACATCGCGATAACGTTTCGTTTGATGATCACACCCGTCACGCCAATCGTGAACAGCACAGCCGAGAGCGCCAGGTACCATGAAAGTTGTGGTTCCATATTGTCTCCATCCACACAGATTGCACAGATTTATTTCTGTGTAATCTGTGGATCAATGCCTAAAAGCCGTCGCGCTTCGTCAGTCGTATCGCTCTCTACCACGCGCAAGTCGTCGGGCTGCGCCTTTGGATCTACGATGGACAAAGGAAGCTGTTGTGCTCCAGGAATAACGCGCGCGCCAGGCGACAGCAGTCCACCGCGGCGCGCCAGCGTCATCGCACCCACTATCGCCATGAGCAGGAGTATCGAAGTTATTTCAAACGGCAACAGGTATTGCGTAAACAATGCAGGTCCGATGGAATGAGTGACGCCTATGTCTGTGGAGGCTTGCGTTGCGCTGACTCTGAAATCCTGCACAGTTACGAGAATGAAAGCGACTTCTGCAATCAGCATAGCCGCTAAGACGACAGCCGTGGGCACGAGAAATTTAAGACGAGTTCGCCGGCGCTCTTCCTGCTCGACATTCAGCAGCATGATTACAAAGACCACCAACACCATGATCGCACCGGCATAAACAATCACTTGCACCGCTGCGATGAACGGCGCCGCGAGCATCACGTACAAGCAAGCGAGCGAGACAAAGACGCCGATCAGCGAGATCGCGCTGTAGAGCGGATTACGTTGCGCGACCATCGCCAGAGCGCAGCCGATCGCCAGACCCGCGAAGAGAATGAAGAGGAGAGCCAGCATTAAATATTCGGAAACAGAAAAATTATGGTCGCCGTAAGGAAGATACTGAGCAGCGCCAGCGGCAACAGGATCTTCCAGCCGAAGTTCATCAATTGATCGAAGCGAAAGCGCGGCAGCGTTCCGCGCAGCCAGATGTAAAGGAAAAGAAAGAAGATGACTTTCAGCAGAAAGCCGATCGCGCTGACCAGCCCGAACAGGAAAGTGCCGCGCCCGAAAATGTCTTCCGCGAACGGTACATTCCAGCCACCGAGAAACAGCGTGGTGGCCAGCATCGACACCGTAAACATGTTGATGTATTCGGCCAGAAAGAAGAGCGCGAACTTCATCGCGCTGTACTCCGTGTGAAAACCGGCGACGAGCTCAGTCTCTGCTTCCGGAAGATCGAAAGGGACGCGATTGGTTTCGGCGATCGCCGCGGTCAGGTAAATAATGAAACCCAGCGGCTGAAAGAATATGAACCAACGGAAGCCGTGCCAGCCTGATTGCAACTCGGCGATCTGTGCAAGGTCGAGCGTGCCGGCAAGCATGATCACGCCAATCAGGCTCAAGCCCAGCGCGAGCTCATACGAGATCATTTGGGCGGCGGAACGGAGTCCCCCCATCAAACTGTATTTATTGTTTGACGACCATCCGGCCAGCGCTATGCCGTAGACTCCGACAGAAGTGACGCCGAGAACGTAAAGCAGACCGACGTCGAAGTGCGCGATTACGAGAGGTATCGTGATCGAAGTAAATGGAATTCTGATCTCCGGGCCGAATGGGTAGACGATCATCGTCATCAGCGCGGCCATCGTGGCGATCACGGGCGCGAGAAAATAGACGAATCGAGTTGATTTGTCAGGGACGATGTCTTCTTTGAGTATGAACTTCAGGAGATCCGCAAAGGGCTGAAGCATTCCGCCGTAGCCGACGCGGTTTGGACCAAGCCGGCCCTGGATGAAGCCGAGTATGCGGCGTTCGGCAAGAACGGTGTAGGCCACGATCAGGAGAACGACAACAAACGCCACCGTGATGGCGGCGAATTTGAGGGCGATGTCAATCGCGGTGTCCATACTTTCTTAGGCCGCAGATTTACGCAGATAGCCGCTGATCTGAATCCGCGTTCATCTGCGTAAATCTGCGGCCATTAATCTGGTAGAGCGGCGAAATGGCTGTCGTTTCGGGCCGCGGATTGCCGGACGCCAGTAGGTGGAACTGCGACACCTTGTCAGTTAACATTCCCAACCTGAACAATTCAACGCCCACATCCGGTGTGACCATCACCTTCTCGCCGGTATCCGGCAGCGCCTCAATGCGATTTCGAAGCGCCGCTGTATTTCCCGAATCAGAAAAGCCAGTGGCGTAAAGTGCTTGCACCGGATTCGTTTCATCCTTCAACTTCGGATAACTCATTCCTGAATACGCGGGCACCTGCTGCGCAATATCTCGAAAGACCGCGCTCGCCGACATCTCGTACCCAAAGTCCAGGCCGAGCTCCTTTGCCAGTTGCGCGGTGATCATCCAGTCAGGCTTAGACTGATGCAGCGGCGCGATCGATTGCCGCACACGTTGGACCAGGCCGTCATTGTTTGTGAACGTCCCATCCTGCTCAGCGTATGAAGCAGCAGGCAGCACGAGATCAGCCGCTGCTGTGGTGTCGTTTTCAAAGAGTTCCTGGACGACGAGGAAATCGAGTTTCGAGAGCGCATCTTCACGCCCCTCGAGTTGCTCCGGTAAAAAACTCCCGGCCATGTAGAGCGCACGAATCGTGCTACCCGCGGCATCGAGGAGATGTGACGGCGAAGTCGCGGCGTCCATCATGCCCATGTCGTGCGCGCCAATGCTGTTGTTGTAGAAGGGCAACGGGTGAAACAGGAAGCGCCGGCCTTCGGCAGCAAAAGCGCGAGGAAGCTGAGCGATGATCGCCTGCGCCTCACTGCTGATTTCGTGACTAACCAGGATCACTACATCGCCAGTCGTGTTTGCGACCGCCTGCCGCGCCGCATCGATCTCTTTGGCGTCGATGCCGGCCTTTTGCGCTGCGAGCCCGTCATTCGCAGACTCTGCGAGCGCGAGGACAATCGCGTCTTCCGTTCCCGGCCTGACGTGAAGAAAAACTTTCGCCTGTTCACGTAGTCGAATGGGAACGGAGTTGACGAGGACAAGCGTGGCGCCACCGTTCCGCACCGCCTGGCGGACAGCCTTGCCTGTCAGTGGCTGCAACTCTCCCGGATCGCCGCCGATCTGAACGATCGTCTTTGCATAACGAATGTCGCGATGTGTCGCGAGGGGCGCGCTGAGGTTGTCGAAGAAAGTTTTCAGACTGAAACGATCGGTGGTGGTGTAGTTCTCCGTGCCGACTAGCTCCGTCGCGAATTTGCGTAACACGTGCAGCGCTTCATTAGTCAGACGCGGGCTGCCAACAACGCCAATCGCATTTCGTCCATGTTCATTCGCCACGGCATCGAGACGCTCCGCGGCATGGCGAATCGCTTCGTCCCAGGTGGCGGGGATCAACTTGCCACCCTTCTTGTAACGGATCATCGGCGTGCGAATACGCGCCTCGTGATTGATGAACGGGTGAGCAAAGCGACCTTTGACGCAAAGAAATTCGCCGTTGATGCCGTTGACGTAACGATCGCGCGCGACCGAGCGCATCACTTCGCCGCCGCGTGAGCCAAGTGACATCTGGCAGCCGTCCGAACAGAAGTTGCAGGTCGTAATGTTTTGCGCCAGTTCCCATGGCCGCGTCTGGTGCCGGTAAGTGGCGTCAAGGAGAGTTCCGGTTGGACAAACCTCGATGCAGTTTCCACACTGCGAACAATCGAGCCAGCCGAGATAGGTGCCGATAACGGTCTGTGCGCCACGGCCGCCCGCTTCGATCGCGTCTTCGCCCATCCACTCGTCGCAGACGCGTGTGCAACGCTTGCAGAGAATGCAACGCTGCGGATCGTTCGCCACCATCGGCGAGAGATATCTCTCGGCGTAATAATTCTTGCGTTCGGTGAAGCGTTCTTCGAGACCGCCCCAGTCAAACGTCATCTCCTGTAATTCGCACTCTCCACCGCGATCGCAGACCGGGCAATCCAGCGGATGATTCGCGAGCAGAAACTCGGTCATACCGCGCTGCGCCTTTTCAATCTCCTCGCTCTGGGTTGTGACCATCATGCCATCGGTACAAATGATGGTGCAGGAGGTTTGCAGCTTCGGCATCTTCTCGATGCGCACGAGACACATGCGACACGATGCCTGCAGCGCGAGATCGGCGTAATAACAGAAGGATGGAATATCGAAACCTTTTTCGCGGCACACGTCGATCAGCCGCGCGCCTTTCGACACCTGAAAGTCTTTGCCGTTGATAGTTACTTTTATTAAATCCGTGGACATCCTAATTAGATCCGTCTGATCCGTGGTTAACTAATCTTCGTTTGAAATCCTCGGGGAATCTCTTGATTGCCGATTGAATGGGCCAAGCGGCGGCGTCGCCGAGCGGGCAGAAAGATTTCCCTTCGATGTTGTCGCAGAGATCGAGCATCAGTTGCGCGTCCTCCGGACGACCTTCTCCGCTCTCGATGCGCTTGAAAACCTTCACCAGCCAATCAGTCCCTTCACGACAGGGCGTACACCAGCCACACGATTCGTGCTTGTAAAACTCAGTCAAATTCTTTGTCGACTCGAAAACGTCGACAGTCTCATCCATCACGATGAAACCGCCCGACCCAACACTCGAACCCGCGGCGACCAACCCCTCGTAATCCATGCGCACATCTTTTCCAATGATCTGATCCGCGCGCATGATGTACACCGACGAGCCGCCCGGAATCACGGCTTTCATTTTCTTGCCGTCGAGGATCCCGCCGCAGTCTTCCATGATGAACTTCTCCATGTCGTCGTAGCCCATCGGCAGTTCGTAAACTCCAGGACTGTTGACATGACCGGAGACGGACCAGACTTTTGTGCCGCCACTCTTCTCAGTTCCGAGTTTCTGATAAGCTTCGCCGCCCATCTTGATGATGTCAGGCACAGCCGTGAGCGTCTCGACGTTGTTCACTACAGTCGGACACGCATACAAACCGGAGACAGCAGGGAAGGGAGGCTTCATGCGCGGATGACCGCGCAAGCCTTCGAGCGAGCTGAGCAGCGCAGTCTCTTCACCACAGATATACGCGCCGGCGCCGGTGTGTGTGTAAATCTCGCAGGAGAAATCGGCGCCAAGGATGTTCTTGCCGACCAGGCCCGCCGCCCGCGCTTCCTCAATCGCGACGTCCATGATGTCGATCAAGTATTTGTACTCGCCGCGCGTGTAGATGTAATTGGTTTTTGCATTCAGAGCATAGGCCGCGATCAACATGCCTTCGATGAGCATGTGCGGATCGCGCTCCATCAGATATCGATCCTTGAAAGTCCCCGGCTCGGATTCGTCAGCATTGCAAACAACGTATTTCGGCTTCGGCGAATCCTTCGGTACAAAGCTCCACTTCATGCCAGTGGGAAACCCTGCGCCGCCGCGACCGCGCAGCGCCGATTTCTTCACTTCGTTGATCACGTCGTCGGGCGACATGCCGTCGAGGACTTTCTTGATCGCCTCGTAACCGCCGTTACGACGATACACGTCGAGTGTGCGCGAGTTCTCGAGATGAACTCGACGCAGTTGCAGTGGCTCACATCCGATGGCTTCGATACGCATGAATCAGGGCAGTTTGTCTAATATCTGATCGATCTTTTCCGGCGTCAGTTCCTCGTGATAATCAAAATTGATTTGAAACATCGGCGCCGTGCCGCACGAGCCGAGACACTCGACTTCAGTCAAAGTGAACCGGTCATCAGCGGTGGTTTCACCGACCTTGATTCCAAGCTTTTTTGAACAATATTCGGTGATGGCGCCCGCGCCTCTGATCTTGCACGAAAGTGTCCGGCAGATCTGTATGTTGTATTTGCCGATCGGCTCAACATGGATCATCGAGTAGAACGTTGCGACTTCCCAGATGTCAGTCACACGCAACTTCAAGCGGTTGGCAAGATAGAGCACGCCCGGCGGGTCGAGATAACCGCGTTCGCGCTGCACGATGAACATCAACGGCAGAATCGATGAACGAAGCACTGGATACTTCGCGATATGGTTACCGATTTCAGCCTCGACTTCCGGTGAAAACGTCGCCGGCTCAACACCGAGATCCACGGGTTGAGAAAGCGGTTGGATACTTACAATTTGCGTACTCATAATCCGTTTTTAAATCCGCGTTATCCGTGTTACCGATCAATCTCGCCCAACACGATATCGAGTGAACCGATAATCGCTACGATATCAGCCACCATCTCGCCTTCCGCCATAACCGGCAAAACGGAGAGGTTCACAAAACTCGGACCACGAAAGTGAACCCGGTTTGGTTTTGATCCACCATCCGACTTCATATAAACACCTAGCTCGCCTTTCGAAGCTTCGATCGGAAAATAAACCTCACCGGCCGGTACATCGAAACCCTCCGCGACGATCAGGAAATGATGAATCAAAGCGTCCATGTGACTCTTCATCGCTTCGCGATCCGGCAGGACCACCTTCGGCGCGTCGGCCTTCACTGGACCAGGCTTCAAACGCGCGAGCGCCTGCGCTGAGATCTTGTGCGACTCTTTCATCTCGCGCATACGCACCATGTAACGCGCCCACACGTCTCCGTCAGGCTCCGTCGGAACTTCGAAATCGTACTGCTCATAACTGCTGTAAGGATTCGCGCGCCTGATGTCGAGATTCACCCCACTGCCGCGCAGACATGGCCCGGAGAGTCCCCAATCAATCGCGTCTTCCGCGGAGATGCGTCCGATGCCCTGCGTACGTCGCTGAAAAATTTTGTTTCCGGTGAGAAGTTTGTGAAACTCGTCGACTGCCGGTGGAAAGTCGTTGAGAAACTGTTTGCAGCGATTCTCAAAACCGGCAGGGAGATCCATCATCAAGCCGCCAATGCGGAAGTAAGACGGCGTCAGGCGTCCGCCGGACGCAGCTTCGATCAAGTTCAGAATCTTCTCGCGCTCGCGGAAGCAATAAAAGAAGACTGTCATTGCGCCGATATCGAGCGCATGAGTTCCGAGCCAGACAAGATGAGAGGCGATGCGCTGAAGCTCACACATCAGCACGCGAATCGTTTGTGCGCGTTCGGGAATCTCGAGGCCGAGCAGTTTCTCGGCAGCCATCACGTAAGCAAGGTTGTTGCCGAGCGGATTCAGGTAATCCATCCGATCGGTGATGACGATCCCCTGCTGGTACTTCTTGTACTCAAACAGCTTCTCCATCCCCGTGTGGAGATAGCCAATGTCCGGCGTGGTCTTCACGACCGTCTCGCCGTCTAGCACCAGTTCCAAACGCAGCACACCGTGCGTAGACGGGTGCTGCGGTCCCATCGAGATCGTCATCTGCGTATCGAGCGGCCGATCGACGATCTCAAACTGTGGCGGGATCGTTGCTGAGCTCATAACTAATTAACCACGGATAACACGGAAAAAAGACGGATCATCACGGATCATTTCAAACTGTAAGGTTCATAACCTCGCAACGGAAAATCCTTGCGCAACGCGTGTCCCTGCCAATCGTCCGGCAGCAGAATGCGACGCAGGTTTGGATGGCCGTCAAAAATCACACCGAACATATCGAACGTCTCGCGCTCGTGCCAGTTTGCAGTCCGCCAGACACCGGTCACCGTCGGTACGTGAACATCTTCCTCGTTCAGCAACACCTTCAATCGAATCCGATGGTATTTAGTCGTTGAAAAAAGGTGATAGTTAACTTCGAAGCGTGGCTCTTCTTCCGGCCCACGATCTGCGCCGCAGATATCAGCCAGAAAATCGAAACGCGTTTCCGGCGACTTTTTGAAAAACGAACAGACGTCAACGATGTGCTCTCGCGGGACGACAATCGTCGTTTCGCCGAAAGCATAGATCACGTCACTGATCCATTCCGGATGCTCACGCTGTAACGCCGTCACTAACGGTGACGGCGTCGTGCTTTCCGAACTTGGGGTTGGTTCTGGCGACGGTGCGATGTTTTCGGGCCCTGCTTGCATCCGCGATGTTTGCTCGACTCTCTTAAGTAGAACGGCGCCGTTCGTGTTTCGAAGCAATCGTATAAGGCCGCGACTCCGCCAGCGTGTTCTGTTGGGCAGTCGATCCATCGGTCACGGGCAGAGTGCCCGGCACCACGGCTGCTCGTGCTTCGTCTTCCGGTACGTCTCGGCGATCGCGCACGCTCTCCTTCATTACTTTGTCCTGGAGCATCATCACGGCATGAATCAGCATTTCGGGCCGGGGCGGACAGCCAGGAATATACACATCTACTGGAACAATCTTGTCGACGCCCTGAACGATGGCGTAGTTGTCGAAGACGCCGCCCGAGGTCGCGCAAGCGCCCATGGAAATGACCCACTTCGGCTCCGGCATTTGATCGTAGATGCGGCGCAACACCGGCGCCATTTTTCGTGAGACGCGTCCGGAGACGATCATCACGTCAGCCTGGCGCGGGCTTGCGCGAAACACTTCCGAACCGAACCGCGCGAGATCGTTTCGGGATGAAGTCGCGTTCATCATCTCGATCGCGCAACAAGCCAGTCCAAATGTTGCAGGCCACAGCGACGATTTCCTCGCCCAGTTAATTAACGAGTCGAGCCGGGTGGTCAACACTTCCGGTAAAGCTTCGGCAATGATGTTTTCCAGACCCATTTACTTCCTCAAACCTTTTGAACCACAAAGTCACTAAGAATATTTGTGACTTCGTGTCTTTATGTTAAACCTATGCTGCAGTGCGCTTCTGCTCGATCCTCCGCGCCTCGAGATCAGCCAGCGCTCTTGCTTCAGCCTCAGCTTCTCGGCGCGCCCGCTCGCCCCAATCGAATGCACCCTTCTTCACGACATAGATATAACCAACGAACAGCAGTCCAACGAAGATCATCATCTCGAGGTATGCAAAGCGGCGCATCGCGTCTCCCTGGGCCGCAAGCGTCTTAAACACTGTCGCCCAGGGCACCAGGAAAACCACCTCTATGTCGAACAAGATGAAGATCATCGCGACGAGATAAAACTTCACGGAGAAACGCTCTCGCGCCGATCCCACCGGGTCCTTACCACACTCGTAAGGCATCAACTTCGTTCTTGTTCGCTTACGTTGCCCGACGAATTGAGAGAGGAGAATGTTGCCCACCGCGAAGCCCGCGGCGACGATGAACATCAGCAGTATCGGCAAGTAATCGTAAAGGCGAAACGGCATTCCAAACAGACCTTCACCGGCCGCAGACT
>JBKPJS010000412.1:0-1982 GCA_046730815.1 Acidobacteriota bacterium | reverse complement strand
CTTCATCGGCCCGCGCGAGCGTGAGCAGGCTTTCGACGAGATCCGTCATCCTGCGCACCTCCTGCAGCGCTTCCTCGAGCGCGACCATTCTCTCTGTGGCCGGCTGGGCGGAGCTTTCGCTCATCGCCCGCTCCACGTCAGCGCGAATGACCGCCAGCGGCGTTTTGAGCTCGTGACTCGCGTCTGCCGTGAATCGGCGCAAGCCGGCAAAGGAAGTCTCCAGACGCCCGATCATCGCATTCAGCGTTGTGACCAGATCGGCGAAATCGCCCGTCTCCTCGCTCAAGGCGAGGCGGCGATGCAGACTGCGGCCGTCGGTGATCGCCGAAACTTCGGATGTTATTTCGTTCAACTGACGCTGGTTCTTGCCAAGCACGAGAAAGGCGCCGATGCCCGCTGCGACAACTATCAGCGGGACGATCAGGAGTGCATCGTACATGTACTCGCTCGGAACGGTGCTCGCGCGCGTCGCATCCGCACCCGACGCGATGCGACTCAGCCCACCTGGAACTCCCTGCAGCGGCTTGGAAACAAAAAGCAGTTTTTCCTGGAGTGAGTCGAGCCCGAAGATTAGCGCCTCGCCCGACCTAGGCAGGTCCGCCAACTGGGTTTGCAGCGTGTTCATATCGGTTCCCTGCAGTCGCATCACGTCGGCTGATCGATAAACCGCGCGACCGGCAGTATCGACGACGACGATATAGCCCGGAATCGATTGCAGCCTGTCGATGATTGCTGGCGACAATAGAGGGATGAGTGCGGTGTCGCTGGTGGCGAGCACATTCTCGCCTGATTGAGCTGCGTCACCAATCACGCGCGCGGCAAGATCGCCCTGAGCCGCGGCATACTGTGCGACGTCGTGATAGACAGCGTTGCTCCTCGCCGCCAGCAAGGCGAGAAACAGCGTGATCGTGACCGTAATCAGTCCGACGACGAACGCTGCGGTAAGTTTGACGCGCGTTGAAAACATCTCTAACCCGCCTTCGCGCTCTCCTCGCGAATGACGTAGCCGACGCCACGAATCGTGTGAATCAGTTTTCGCGAGTTGCTGGCGTCTATTTTTTTGCGCAGGTGATTGATCACAACGTCCACGATGTTGGTGCCCGGATCGAAGTGATACCCCCACGCATACTCGGTGATCAACGTCCGACTCATTACTCGGCCGGCATGCCGCATCAGGTACTCGAGCACCGTGTATTCCTTCGGCGTTAGCTCGATTGGATGTCCGCCGCGTGCTACCTCGCGCGTATCGAGGTTGAGCGTCAGATCCGCGAACTTGAGAACGGGCGTCACACGGGCGCGCGGCCGACGTGACAGCGCCTCAACGCGCGCCAGCAGCTCCTCGAACGCAAACGGCTTGGTTACGTAGTCGTCGGCGCCTGCACGAAGGGTTTCTACCTTGGTGTCGACGGCATCCTGTGCCGTCAGAATGAGAACGGGCCTGTCGAACCCCCGCGCCCGCAAATCGTGGAGAACCTGCGCGCCTGATTTTCCGGGCAGTCGCATATCCAGCACGATGACGTCGTACTCTTCGGAGATCGCGCGCGCCTCCCCGTCGTCGCCGTTTGCGACGAGATCAACGCCCCAGCGTTGCTCCTCGAACCCGCGCTTCACAAATTGCCCCACGGTTGGGTCGTCTTCTATCACAAGAATTTTCATCGGCGGCGTAGGTGGGTAGCAAAACGAGCACAGCATGCTGTGCTCGTCTGCAACCTACATCTCGACTATGTGCGCTTCAATGCTGGTCCGTAATCCTCACTCAGTCAGCAATCAGCAATGCACTTCGTCCTCGGCCCTCAGTCCTAGTTCCCCGCGAACTGTCCCCAGGTGGCCTTCTGTACCCTGAGGAATGGAGAAGCTTTGCGTACGAGAGCTTCGTCGTAATGGAATGACGCACTGCCGGTGATGTAGAAGATGTTCGAAATGACCGCGCCATAGAACTCACTGTTTCCAAGTGCGTAGACTACTTTGTCCGGCGCGTACAC
>JBKPJS010000411.1:0-1030 GCA_046730815.1 Acidobacteriota bacterium | reverse complement strand
TGCTTCAGCACTGCAGAGCTTCGGCACGACAGCCGCAACGTCGGCGTCGACACGCTTGAAACGCTTGCTTCGCCGCGGGTAGACGAATGCGGTCCCGACGATGCGTCTGCGCGTGGAAGAGTCTACTGCGTCCGGTAGCTGCCGAGCGCGCCGCGGCCAGGCTACTCGTGGAGCTCCGCGACTCGGGCCTGGGCGCGCTGCGCCGAGACAACATTGCCCTTCGTAATCAGCCAGGCAATGACTCCTCGTGACACGATAGAAAGCCTCATGGCCGGGGTTTGTCTATCGCTTCACGATCTGGATGGTGATCCGCCCAGACCCAACCCGCTGCGCCGAAGCGCTCGCTCTTCATGATTTCCTCTCGTGCGGCGCCGTGCTTAGCGTCGGCGCAGATGCCCGCTTGCAGGGCAATAGAAGCCGTACCGGCGGTACTCCCGGTTTCCGACCTTGCAAAACTGGCTGACGGCGAGACACTTATGGCCCCAACTGAGTGATGCGTGCACGTAGCGAGACGCGCACGGCTTGAGGCTCGCACTCGGGAAAACGTCGATCGACAGGGCCGCTGGCGACACACTCGCGTTACTTCCGAGGGCCACGCTGTCGTGGCTGGCCTGTGCGGAGGCGGCGGTTGGGAGCGCGACCGCGAGGGGCAACTTCGCCGATCAGCAACAGACGCAGGTTCGCGTTCGAACCTTGTTCATCACGATCCTTCTTATTGCTCGGGAGAGAGAAAGGACTTCCCTCTACACCAGAACCCATGCCGAATCGGAGACTGCTCTACCGCTGCCGCATGAGGTCTAACGCGAACCCATAATCACACAGATAGTGACAACCTGTACGTAAATGTTTGGAACCGCGAAGACCCAAAGCGGGGCGTCGACCTCGCGGTCCCGGTGACGGTGGATACTCGTTCGAGCCCGTAGACATACAGGAGCATCGAATCGCGGCTATGCTGGGTGAGCGCGTGGGTTTAGTGCAGTAGCCGCTGAGGCTCTGAGGTTCTTCCTCTTCGTCTGTCACACCTGGCCTG
>JBKPJS010000410.1:0-7294 GCA_046730815.1 Acidobacteriota bacterium | reverse complement strand
ATATATACCTGCCCGTGCTAAAATCTCGGTCATGAACAAGAAATCGAAGGGATTCGATAAGGAACTATTCTTTCGCGCGCTGGCTGATCGCACGCGTTTGCGGCTGCTTAACCTCATGCGAACAGACGAAGTGTGCGTTTGTTTCTTCGTAGAGACTCTCAAGACAAATCAGCCAAAGATCAGCCGCCACCTGGCGTATCTGCGCCGGGCGGAAATTGTCGGCGTGCGACGGCAGGGACAGTGGATGCACTACCGAGTCGTCGAACCAGGCGACCGTGATGCAGCCCGAGTACTAAAAGACGTCATGTCATGGCTGGCCAACGATCAGGAGATGCAACGCGATCGCGAGCGATTGATCAAGGTGTGTTGCGCGCCACAGCTTCCAATTACTATTCAAGGCGCCCCACGGCCGCAAAGTCTTCTACCCCAATGACAAGTCGGCTGAAAGCATTTGTGCCTATTGGGCTTCTTTGTGACCCAGCCAGCCGCCGCTGAAACCCGCCCGGCGCAGGCCGTCGATAATAAAAGGACAACGGCGCATGAGTCGCCAGATCAAACCAGTGCGCTAGTTTTCGATCATCATCACGATGGGTCCCTGGTCCAGGCCGTAATATCCTTTTGAAACCCAGCCTTTGCCTTTCGCCGGTGTAAACGTCGGGTTGTAACTGCACTTGAATCCGTATTTATTCGTTATCTCCGGATAATCTTTGTTGAGGCGGCTGAGAGACGGCAGGACCACCTCAGGAGCGAACGGAAACGACGCAACGACAGCCCAGGGCGCGAGCGTCCCATCGTCTGGACCATAATGAATCGATCGCGCCCTGTAATGGTGAAAACGAATCTTCCTGCCGTTGACGCGTCGCACTGCCGGGCCTGGACCATCTGTCGCCGTAATGCCCCAGCTAAATCGGCTATAGCCCGCAAACTTTTTCGGGTTCCGCATCGCATAATCCTGCTGTGCGTAAATCGCTCGACGAATATTCTCGAAATAGTTGATCGCTTTGCCGCGCATGTACTCGTCCTGGATGCCGCGAAAATCAATCCACGTGTGTGAGAGATGGTGAATGAATATCGAAAGCAGAAAATCAAAAATTTGATCGGAGTTGAAGAACGAGTAAAGAAACCTGTCGTGCTCGCGAATGACTGTGCGCATGTCATCAGACAGCAAGCCGTGAAAACGCACGTGCCGGAATCCGAGTTCTTCGTGAGCTTGTTTCAATTGGCGCTGCCAATCAGCGCGCAACGCCATGCGCGCATGATCGCTACCGACTGTGTGTTCCCAAAAATGCGGGAGTGGGATCGTTGCTTCTGCGAGATCACAGAAGAAAGTGAGTCTACTCACAGCACCTGCCGCAATGCCCTCCGGCTGAATTCAGCCGTCACTCCATAGACAAGATGAGATGCAAACGCGTAAACATGCGTGGAGACTGGATACGCAGTTGGTCCCTTCGAGAGTCCGAGCAGTGGCACCACAGTTTCATCGGCGATCAGCCAAAAGGCTGCGCCGAACGGAAGGCCCGCGGCGGTTGTCACTTGTGGCGAGAATTCTGCAAGTGCTCCATACAATCCGCCAGTCGCAGTTCCAAAAGCATAGTGTACGGCAGTACCGGCAGGTCTCTTTTCGTTCTCTTGCAGTTCATGACCGAAGACCTTTTCGGAAATCATTTTGGCAGTTTCGACAGTGGCGTCGTCCTGCTCGTTTACGTCTTGACCTTGATCGCCGCTCGATCCGTCGCTGGGCTTCATTGATTGCGCGCCGTGCGGCTTCTCGGAGTTCTCTGCCAATTTGGTCCAGGCAGCTTGAAACTGGTTCATGGTCCATGAAGCAACCAGTCCGCCGGCGAGTCCAGCGACCAGACCTTTCCAAACGTTTCCGTTCTCTTCACGCATAATTCGAGCTCCCTCTGCTTGATTGGTCGTTAGTCTTCGAGAGCGACCGCCATCCCGCAAAGGCCGCCAAGCCAAGCCCCGCGATCAACGAACTGGCAATCACCGGATGCAGCTTGGCCTTTGTATAAACGCTCGACTCCGCCACGTGACCAGGATAACCACCGCGCTCCTTACCGTCCTTTGACGGTGCATACAAACTATCGCGACGGTTGTTTGGCTTAGGCCGATCAGACTGCTGCACATCAAACATCGCCGCCTCGATCACTTTGTCTGTCAGTCGCGGCGCATAGTGCCCAGCCTCGACAAGCACTTTGCCACCGCCGCCGACAACCACATCACGTTCAGAATGTTCGGCGCAGTGAAGAATCGCCTCCGCGACAGGCTCCGGCGCATAAACGGGAGGCGGGTTCTGCGGCTCGACCGGCATCAGGTTCTTCGCGTGCTTAGTGTATGGCGTGTCGATCGTGCTCGGCTTGATTAGTGTCACTGAAATCGGCGCGCCTTCTTTTTCGAGCTCGAGACGTAGCGCGTTCGTGTAGCCTTTAACCGCATGCTTCGTGGCGCAGTAGGTACCCTGGATCGGAATAGCGACGTCTGAAAGAACGCTGCCGACGTTGATTAACGCCCCACCGTTGTTGCGCAAGTGAGCGCAAGCGACCAATGAACCGTGGACCACTCCCCAGTAGTTCGTCTCAAACAGTTGGCGCTGATCTGCGAGGGATTGGTCTAACATTCGTCCATAGATCGAAACCCCCGCGTTATTGACCCACGTGTCAAATCCTCCAAAATGGCGAATGGCTTCATCGGCGATCTTCTGCACGTCTTCGAACCGGCCCACGTCGCCCACGACGTGGATTGCCTTGCCGCCCGTCGCGTTGATTTCATTAGAGACTCGCTGGAGCGCTTCCGCGTTTCTTGCATTTAGGACCAGCCGCGCGCCACGCTTCGCCGCCATACGCGCGGTGACGAGTCCAATCCCGGACGACGCACCGGTTATCACGATCACCTGGTCCGATAGTTTTTTGAGTTTGAAGTTCATAGAGCTCTCCCGCGTTGGAACAAGAAGTCTGTGCAACTTCATTGCCACAAGCAACACGCCAATTAGCTCAACTTTTGGCTTAGTCAGATCTTTGGGCTGTACTTGTCTAGTACGGCTAGTGGACAGGATTGACAGAATTTACAGGATGGTTTGCACCGTTCAGCGGAACATTGTGCTTCTTTGCTTCTTTGTGGCTACATACGCAGAATGTATCTTTCGGGATATGCGACTACATCCCGGTCTCACCTATTCTCCTGCCGTCTTAGAGAGATTTGAAGAAAGCGGAGAGAATCATGATCAAAATCAGTCGCACGTTATTAATCGTACTTTTTGCCGCAGCCGCCACAATCGCCCAGACTCGGGCCAACGACGATGGATGGCCGCGGAAGTTTGCAATCGGCAGTAGTTCAGTAGCGGTTTACCAGCCTCAGACTGAGGAGTGGACCGGCAACAGGTTTTCTGCACGGGCTGCCATCGCGATAACAGAAAGCCCCGGCAAACAACCACTTTACGGCGTGTTGTGGTTTACGGCGCGCGCCGAGATCGACAAAGCAAATCGCCTGGTGACACTCTCTGACTTCAAAGTCAAAAAAGTGAACATTCCCATGGCGCCCGATAAAGCGGCGGCATTCGAAGCCGCCTTGCAGGCACGCGCGGATAAACAGGACGAGGTGATCGCACTCGATCGTCTGCTGGCTGACATGGCCATCAATCATGCGGCGACTAACAGCATTGCCTACGAAGTGAAGAACGATCCGCCGCAGGTCTTCTTCAGCACGAGGCCGGCGATTCTTGTCGTGATCGACGGAACTCCGGTGCTTCGTCCTGTCAAAGACACCAAACTCGAACGGATCATCAACACACGCGTGCTCATGCTCCGAAACCAGTCAACAGGTAAGTTTTACCTCCGCATCATGGACGGATGGCTGGAGTCGTCGAACATCTCTGGGCCATGGGTCATCGCTGGTCAAACATCCGGCGATCTCAAGAAATCATTGGACATCGCGATGGCCGGTAAGCAAGTAGACCTGATGGATGGCGCCAAAAACGGAGCGAAAGCTTCGCTTGCAGAAGCTATAAGGCAGAATGCGGTTCCCACAGTTTTCGTCAGTATGGAGCCAGCCGAGCTGTTGCAGACACAGGGCGATCCGCAAGTTGCCGCGATCGAAGGAACCGAGTTGATTTATGTCACGAATACTGACAACGACATCTTCTTAGATACGCTGTCGCAGGAGCATTACATCCTGCTATCGGGCCGCTGGTTCAAGGCGCAGTCGATGAATGGACCATGGCAGTATGTACCTGGTGAAAGTCTACTTCCCGACTTCGCGAAGATCCCGGTGGCTCACAAAAAGGCAGCGGTGCTCGTTTCTGTGCCGGGAACACCGCAGGCGAATGAAGCGTTGATCGCCAACGCCATTCCGCAAACAGCGACGATCACGCGCAGTGCGGCTTCGCTGACGGTGAGCTTCGACGGCACGCCGCAGTTCAAATCAATTGATAACACGACCCTGATGTACGCAGTGAATACTTCGATTCCCGTAATCCGAGTCGATTCAAAAAGCTTTTACGCAGTGCAAAACGGCGTATGGTTTATCGCAAACTCTCCTGTTGGTCCATGGAACGTTGCCACATCGGTGCCGGTAGTGATCTACACAATTCCGGTCAGTTCACCACTGCATTACGTCACCTATGTGAAGATTTACGGCTCGACTTCCGACGTGGTCTATGTTGGTTACACACCTGGTTACTATGGGACGGTCGTAACGGCAAGCAACGTCGTCGTCTATGGCACTGGTTGGTACTATCCACCTTACGTCGGCGCTTACTGGTACGGCTCGCCTTACACGTATGGTTACGGCGCTGCGTTCACGTGGGGTGTTGCAACTGGTTGGGGACTCGCCTATGGCTACGGCTATGGTTGGTGGGGCTCTGCTGCGTATTACGGAGCGTATGGTTGGGGCGGCGTTGCGGCGACGAATGTTTATGGACAGTGGGGGAACGTCGCGTACGCGGGAACAAGGGCCACATGGGCCAACCCATATACGGGCAATGTCGGTTACGGCGGGGCTTACGCTGGGATGAATACCGTAACGGGAACAAGATACGCGGCGCGTGGTGGAACGAATACGAATGTTTACACGGGCACGACTGTTACAGGCGGGGTAGCCGCGGCGTACAACCCAAACACAGGACGCATCGCCGCGGGCCAGGCAGGAACGGCGAGCAACGTTTACACAGGAAACTCGGCTGCGGGTGCACGAGGAGCTACGTACAATCCGCAAACAGGTGTGATTAGCGGGGGCGCAGCCGGCGGTGTAAGGAATGGCTCAACGGGCCAGGTCACCGCCGGTGCGGGCGGGTTCGCATACAACACAAGGACTGATACTGGTGTCGCAGTTGGCAACAACAACGTGTACGCGAGCAGGGACGGCAACGTGTATCGCTATAACCAGTCGTCAGGCGTGCAGCAGAAAACGAGTAGTGGTTGGGAAACTGTGCAACGATCAGCAGACAGGAGTTGGGTGCAGAATCAACAGCGGGCTCGCGGAGTGGGGGAGATGCGCACGCGAGACTTTAGTTCGACGCGGGGGAATGGCGGGGGACTTCGGGGAGGAGGTGGTTTTAGGCGTCGATAATCTCGAAAACAGGTTTTCACGCAAAGGCGCAAAAGGCGCAAAGAAGAGTTCAACTCTACTTTGCGCCCTTTGCGTGGTCTTTGCCTTTGCGGGAAACTTACCCGGTTTATTCAACCGCAACCCACTCCAGGCTAGCGGGAAAAAGTTTCTTCTCGGGATCGATCGTCACAACATACGCGCCCAGCACTCCGATGCGACGATTAGGACCGAAAGTGATTTTGGGTATCAGGCCAGTGTCGTACTCGTAAAGTCCTTCGAGGGTTGTCACCAGACGTTCGCGACTCAGGTCCTTACCACAGAGCTCAAGCGCATGGACCAGTATCCTCGCGGCAGCAATCGCCGAAGCTTGCGCGGCGGCGTGGCTCGAGTCGAGTTTGTTCTTTTGCAACAACGCCAGGTAGTCGGCGGCGCCTGCCTCGGAAACATCCGTCGGAACAGTTGGAAAAGCCAGAAAGATCCTGTCTTTCATTTTCACTGTCACAGACTCGGCGACGTTTTTTCCGACAAGCGAACCCAGCATGTACACCCAGGGCCTCCAGCCGATGCTCTCCGCCTCATTCAGAATGGCGGCCGCCTCCGCGCCCGAACCGAGAAAAAAAACAGTATCAATTCCGTTCTGATTCAACTCGCTCACATAACGCGCGGCATTGAACCCATCTTTTGCGTAATAAGTTGTTGCTACTGACTTCCAACCAAGCTTCTTCGTTTGCTCGTCAACACTTGCTGCGATACTCCGGTTAAACTCCGCGTCGGGAGAAACAATCGCCACCTGCGAATTCGTTGCGTTAGTCTTCTTCACAGCAAACGTAGCCAGCGCACGTGCCTGCTCCTTAAGACCCGGCAGCAAATAAAAGATGTAGCGATTAAGCGGCAATGTTCGTTGCGGCACCAAAGTGGAAGGACCGATAAATGGAACCTCTTTTTCTTGCGTCAATGCAGCCACACCTTCTTCAGCGCCAGCCATGAGACCGCTGATGATCGCAAATACCTGATCGTCGTCGATGAGATGCTTCATGTTCGAAACTGTTGTTTTCGAATCACCATACATGAGGCGCAGCTCGATCTTGCGATTGTAGATACCACCACGACTATTGATTTCGGAAAAATAAGCTTGCAATACACCGCCCATCGATTGGGCCAGGCCACTTAGTGCAGCTTTCTCCGGTAGAACTGTGCCAAGCACGATGCTGGTATCGTTTACGCCTGGGTCAGTATCCGCTTCAATCCGTTTCAGGTAGGCAATTAGATTTGCCATGTCTTCCAGCGGCATACGATAGATCGGCATGGCGACTGCTAACTTGTTGCCTGCAGGGTCAAGGCCGGACGTTAACGACCGCGTGAATGAAGTTTCGGAGAATGCCGGGTGTTTGCGTCCGCCTTCATGTGAGTGGCCGTAAGGCTTGGTTAAGTTGGACCAGGTCATGTTGCCGGCGGTCACGCCCCCTTCAGTTTTTCCCTCGCCCCTGACACCGTGACAGCCGGCGCAGGTTAGAGTCTTTGCCGGCACATCGATCTCGCCCACCATGGCGGTGACTTCCTGACCCGAGGCGCTTTCACCTCTAAGATAAAAAGCCTTGCCCCGCTTTTCCTGGAGCGTAAGTTCGCGTCTCGAGGTGGTGGCTGACTGTGAATGAACTGGCGATGGACCGTTCACGATCAAAGACCCCACGATGACGATGAGAACAACGAGTAAAAGCCTGATAATCATTTTGGACCTGTGCGGTTG
>JBKPJS010000409.1:0-1764 GCA_046730815.1 Acidobacteriota bacterium | reverse complement strand
AATCTCGTGAGTCCCACCCACACGCCGGATCTTTCGTTCCTGAAGCGCTCGCAGAAGTTTCGCCTGAATGCCAACGTCAAGCTCGGCAATCTCATCGAGAAACAACGTCCCACGATCCGCGATCTCAAACAGACCCTTCTTCTCCGCGTGAGCGCCGGTGAATGAACCTTTCTCGTGCCCGAACAATTCCGACTCGAGCAGATTCTCATTTATCGCAGCGCAGTTGACTGCCTGAAACATCTCCTCAGAACGAGGTGATTGGTTGTGAACCGCTCTCGCGATCAACTCCTTGCCGGTACCCGACTCGCCACGAATCAACACCGTCGAGTTTGAACGCGCCACTTTCAGGATCATCTTCTTCACCGACTCCATCTTCGGAGACGCAGAGATGATCTCGGTGTCGATAGCGTCGAGACGATCTAGTGCGCGATTAATCGTCTCCAGCAACGCCGCTTTGTCGTAAGGTTTTTCGAGATAATCGAAGGCGCCGCGGCGCAGTGCTTCCTTCGCCGACTCGATCGAGCCGTGTGCGGTGAGCAGAATCACGATGATGGAAGAGTCGTAGGCCAGGAGATGCTGCAGCAGTTCAATGCCGTCCATACCCGTCATCTTCAAGTCGGTCAATGCCAGGTCGAATCTCCGATCCTTGGCAAACTTGAGTGCTGCTTCGCCGGAGGCTGCTGTCGTAACGTCGTAACCTTCTTCAGCCAGGATCAATTCAAGAATTTCTCTCTGCGACTTCTCGTCGTCTACAACCAGGATGTTTTTTCGTGGCATGTCTATGTCTCTTTAGCCGGTAGGATTATCGTGAACGTTGTACCACTACCTTCTCTTGAAGCAACGCTGATCGTGCCGCCGTGATCGTCGACTGCTTTCTTTACAATCGCCAGGCCGAGGCCGGTGCCGGTTTCCTTCGTCGAAAAATATGGTTCGAAAACTTTCGAAATATCCTCAACAGCAATACCGCGTCCACTGTCAGTGACTTCAACCTTAACAGAGTTCGCGTTTGTGTTCGATAACTTGATCGAGATGCTGCCTCCTTCACCGTCGATTGCTTCGACCGCGTTAATCACAAGGTTAGTGAAAACCGAGCGCAGTGATTCGCGATCGGCCAGGACGGGCGGCAATGTGCCGTCTTGAATGATCCTGGTATCGATCCCACATTCCTCCGCTCTGGCTTCAACAAGACGCAACGCATCTTCCGCTTCGGCACGAATGTCCACTTTTTGCAGATCGAGTTTTGAAGGCCGCGAATACTTCAGGAAGTCCGTAATGTGACGATTGATCCGGGCGACTTCGGTCTTCAACTGATCGGCAAGCTGTACGAACGTGGCCCTCTTATTTGGATCGCTCGGCGCGAATGAAGATCTCAGATGATCGAGTGTCAGGTTGATGTAGTTGAGCGGGTTGCGAATCTCATGCGCGATCGCCGCCGCGAGCCGTCCGACTACCGCGCCTTTCTCCGCTTGATGAAGTTGCGTTTCGAGCTCGCGAGCGCGCCCGAGTTTCGCAGTCATCTCGTTGAAGGCAGAAGCCAGCGTGCCCATCTCGTCGAGTCGATCGGCGGGCACCTGAACGTCGAAGTTGCCGCCCGCGACTTTTCGTGCGGCGGTTGAGAGCTCCTTGATGGGGCGAGTGAAGCGCCAGACGAAGAACCCGGTGACCAGCGTGGTTACAAACAACACCGCCAGCGTATAAAGCGCCGAACGCGACGCCTGTCGCTCCAAAACATCTCTTAGCGTGTTTGCTGAATCAAGTACGACG
>JBKPJS010000408.1:0-3694 GCA_046730815.1 Acidobacteriota bacterium | reverse complement strand
GTTGGCATCGAAATGGTTTTTGCGATTACTCGTCGCAGGTGCGCCGCTCGGCTTTATCGCAATTGAAACCGGTTGGGTAGTTACCGAAGTAGGGCGACAGCCGTGGATCATCTACGGCGTGATGCGCACGAGTGAAGCGGTCACGCCGATGCCGGGACTCGTGGTGCCTTTCATCACTTTCACGTTGCTCTACATCCTTCTTGCCGTCGTCACAGTCTGGTTGTTGCTGCGCCAGGTCGCGGCCAGCCCACGGGCTTTCGAGCCGGAGCGAAAGGAGGCGCAACTTGCAGCTTGAGACGATTATCGCCGGGGTGATGATCGCTTCACTCGTCTTGTACGCTCTCCTAGGCGGCGCCGACTACGGTGGCGGTATTTGGGATCTGTTTGCTTTCGGACCGCGTGCGCGCGAGCAACGTGCATTAATCGCCGAAGCAATCAGTCCCGTGTGGGAAGCGAATCACGTTTGGCTGATACTTGTCATCGTTATCCTCTTCACCGCGTTCCCGCCCGCGTTTGCAGCTATCGCAACTGCCTTGCATATTCCAATCACATTACTGCTCATCGGAATCGTGTTACGTGGCACGGCTTTCACGTTTCGCACATACGATGTGCAGCGCGATGACGTGCAACGGCGTTGGAGCCTGCTGTTTTCGATTGCGAGTATCATCACGCCCGTTCTTTTAGGGATCACGCTTGGCGCAATCGCGTCAGGAACAATTCGAGTTGAAGATAGCGTAGTCACAACCGGCTTTTTAAGATCGTGGCTTGCTCCTTTTCCGTTTGCCGTCGGCTTTTTTGCGCTTGCCTTGTTCGCGTTTCTGGCAGCAGTTTATTTGACACTGGAAACTCGAGAGCGACAGTTGCAGGAAGACTTCCGGCTGCGCGCGATTGTCTCGGGCGTTGCAGTGGGCATATTGGCGTTAACTGTTTTTGTGCTTGCTGGGACGGGTGCGCCGACGGTGCGCGCAGGCATCAGTCGGAGTTGGTGGGCCCTGGGTTTGCACGTGTCAACGGCCGTGTTCGCAGTAGGAGCGTTTTATGCCTTGTGGATCAGAAGATACAGATTGGCCCGTGTCTGCGCGGCCGGCCAGGTGACATTGATCTTATTAGGCTGGGCCTTCGCACAGTTTCCGCATCTCGTTGAGCCTGACATCACAATCTTCTCCGCCGCCGCACCACGCGCCACGCTTCAATTGTTACTCGGCGCGCTCGTGCTCGGCGCATTGCTACTGTTTCCCTCGTACTACTACCTCTTCCGTATTTTCAAGCGCGGTGATAAAGAGGCACAAGAAGCCCAATAGTCTTACAATACCGACATGCGCCGGTCGTGGTTGGACCAAAAGTGGGCTGGTTATGTAGTCGGTGCGTTGAGCGTGTTTGCGACAACGCTCGTCCTTAAGATCGTGGGCGATCATGTTAACGCGACGACCGTCTCGCTCGCACTGCTTCTAAATGTCCTGTTCATCGCGACTCGCTGGGGTAGCTTGTCGGCTTTGCTGGCATCCACCCTCTCAATGCTTTGTTTCAACTTTTTCTTTCTGCCTCCATTCGCCACTTTCAACATTGCCGCCACTGACAACTGGATTGCACTCCTCGCTTTTCTCATCACCGCCGTTACCGCCGGACAACTTTCCGCGCGCGCCAAGAAACGAGCCGAAGAGGCTGAGCTTGGCAAGCGCGAGATTGAACGACTTTACGCCGAGCTACGCGACGCGTTTGAGCGTGCCAGTCACGCAGAGGCTTTGCGGCAGAGTGAGAAACTGAAATCAGCACTGCTCGACGCAGTCACTCACGACCTGCGCACGCCGCTCACTTCCATCAAAGCTTCCATTACGACGTTGCTTGACGAAGTGCGCGGCCGAATGAATGGTGAAACGTTTGCACTCGACTCCGAGTCGAAAGTAGAAATGATGGAAGTGATTGACGAGGAGAGCGATCGTTTGAATCGATTTATCAGCGGACTCATCGAATTGGCGCGGATTGAAGCAGGCGAGCTACACCTGCGGCGGCGCTGGAGCGCTATCGATGAGATTATCTCTGCGGCACTCGAACGCGCCGAACCCATAACACGACAACATCGAGTCGAACTGGATGTGCAAAAGGAATTGCCGGGTGTGCGAGTTGATGAACGCGCTGTTAGTGAAGTGGTCTATACGCTGATTGATAACGCAGCAAAGTATTCACCTAAAGGTTCGACCATCCGCATCACGGCGCAACGCGCCGCCAGCGAGCGGATACAAATGGCAGTAGAGGACGAGGGGCAGGGTATTCCCGGTGATTTGCGCGAACGAGTTTTTGATAAGTTTTTCCGGGCCATTCGGGACGGCGATATCAGCAAGCCACCTCCCGGCACAGGCATGGGTCTCGCGATCGCGAAAGGAATCGTCGAAGCACACGAAGGAAGGATCTGGATCGAGTCAGGCGCCGGTGGCAAAGGCACGCGTGTCTTGTTCACTTTACCGATCGGCGACGAAGATGTTGCCCCGGAACCGCAGTATGCAGTGTCTACGATTGAGAGAACATGACTGACCCGCCAAAAATTCTGGTAGTTGATGACGAGCCACAACTGACACGCGTGCTTCGCACCGGGTTGAAGTCGCGCGGTTACGACGTGCGCGCGGCCGCGGACGGATTGGCCGGATTCGAAGCGTTCAGCGATTGGCATCCGGATCTTGTGATCACGGACTTGGCGATGCCGAACGTCGATGGCCTTGAGTTGTGTAGACGATTGCGCGCGATCTCGCAGGTGCCGATCATCGTGCTGTCGGCGAAAGGGGAAGAGAAGACGAAGGTGGAAGCGCTGGACCTCGGCGCGGATGATTTTGTTACCAAGCCGTTTGGCATTGACGAACTGCTGGCGCGCGTCAGAGCTTCGCTGCGTCGCGCAAATGCTCCCGCGATCACCGATACGACGCAGACTGTGCTCGAGTCGGGAGATTTTCATGTTGACCTCGAGTCACACGCGATCACGGTGCGTGGTAAACCGATTCACTTGACTCCGAAGGAATTTGATCTGCTGGTGTATTTCATAAAGCACGCGGGGAAAGTGCTGACTCATCGTACGTTGCTCGCTGCGCTGTGGGGTGGAAACTCCGTTGAGCAGAATGAGTATCTACGGGTATTTGTCGGCAACGTGCGAAAGAAAATTGAGCCTGACCCCGCAAAGCCGCGCTACATCCTCACCGAGCCCTGGATCGGATATCGCTTCGATCCCGGTGAACACTGAAGAGCCACAAAGAACCACAAGCCCAAAAAGACTTAGCTGCTTCGTGTGCCTTTTTGCGGCTCGTCTTTACAAACTTTTTATGGAACCTTTGCGCCCTTTTTATGCGGCAGGGCGTAAGTTCCATTCATGAGCGAAGAAAGAATCGAAGGCGGTTCGGTCGCGTGGGAGCCGGCCGCCGCTGGCGTATGTTTTGTCGTCGCAGTTCTGTCTCTTGTAATCGGATTTGTGCTTACCACTCGCCGGCTGTTGGACGTTCAAATACATCCATTGCTGCATGACCTGGGACTCGCACTTCTCATTGTCGGAATCCCGATCCTCATTCTTGGCGGCCACTTCATGGATCTGAGGGAGAGGAAGAGCAACCATGGCAACCGCCGTGAAGCGGTTATTAGTCGGTAGGGCACTTAGAACCGAGCAGGCCTCACACGAACGTCTCACGAAGATAACCGCCCTCGCCGTGTTTTCTTC
>JBKPJS010000407.1:0-8517 GCA_046730815.1 Acidobacteriota bacterium | reverse complement strand
GTTGAGAACCACTCCGGGACCACCAGCGTGCGCTACTCTGCGAGTGTCAGGCCGAGTTCACAGGTCGAGGTTGCTTTCAAGGTTGGCGGTTACGTCGAGTCGATCAAGGGCGCTGAGGGCCGTCACATACAGGCCGGCGACATCGTGCACAAAGGCGCGGTCCTGGCCCAACTGCGACAGAGCGATTACGTCGCGAAAGTAAACGAAGCACGGTCGCAGCAAGGTGAAGCACGTTCTTCGCTCGAAACAAGCAGCGCGCAATTAAAAGAAGCGATCACGGCGGTTGAGACCAGCCGCGCGCAGTTGAAGGATTCCGAAGCCGCTTTGCAACGCGCGAGGTTGGATTTCGAGAGAGCCGAGGCGTTGTTTGCGACACAGAGCATCACGAAGCCTGACTACGATGTCGCGAGGGAGCGGTTTGAAGTCAGCAAAGCGAAGTTCGATGCCGCGAAGGCGCAACTTGCTGTCGCCGAGGCGAAAGTCAACACCGCGAAGTTCCAAATCGGTGCAGCCGAATCAAGAGTAAGGACAACCGAAGCCACTGTTTATACAGCGAGTATTCCGCTCGGCGACGCGCATTTACGAGCGCCGCTCAGCGCAGTCGTTATCGAAAGAAAAGTTGAAGTAGGCCAACTTGTTTCCACTGGGACGCCGGCGTTTGTGTTGGCTGACTTGAGCTCGGTGAAGGCCGCTTTCGGTGTGCCTGATCTGACGCTGCAAAACTTCAAGTTAGGCGACACGCTCACCATGAGCACGGATGCTGTGCCGGGAACCGAGTTCACGGGCCACATCTCGAGAATTTCGGCCGCGGCTGATCAGAGTAGTCGCGTGTTCGACGTGGAAGTGACGATCCCAAATTCTGAAGGATTGCTCAAGCCGGGCATGATCGCGTCGATGAGCGTTAAGGAAGCCGGAGTTTCGACGGAGGTTCCGATTGTTCCTTTGACTGCGATCACGCGATCGAAGGCCGATCCGAATGCTTACGCAGTGCTGGTTGTCGAGGAAGCGGGCGGCAGGCATGTAGCGCGAATGCGCAATGTCACGCTCGGCGAGTCGTACGGCAACTCAGTCGCTGTGAATAGCGGCGTCAAGCCAGGAGAAATAGTGATCACGACGGGAGTGACGCAAGTGGCGGACGGCGAAGAAGTCCGCGTGATGCCGTAACGATCCACAGATTACACAGAAACTAATAAGGAGCTGCAATCATGTCCCACAAAAGCGATCAAGAACTCATTAACGGCAAGCACAACACGGCCCGCTTCTTTGTACAAACGCGGCAGGTTGCATGGGTGCTGCTGATACTTACCTGCCTGTGGGGCGTGTATGGCTACATCAGCATGCCCCAGCGCAAAGACCCCGAAGTCCAGGTGCGCACCGCGGTCGCGCTTGTGCCCTGGCCGGGATCGAGTGCGGAGAAGGTCGAGCAACTCGTGACCAAAAAAGTCGAAGAGCAGATGGCTGCTAACTCCAAGGTCACGAAGATTGAATCAATCTCGCGCACGGGCCTCGCGGTTATATACGTCGAGCTGGATGAAAATCTGAAAGAGACCGGTAAAGAGTTTGACGATATCAAGCTCAAGCTCGACGGCATTCGAGATTTGCCCCAGGGCGCCGGCCCAATCAACTTCATCAAAGACTTCGGCGACACGGCTGCTTTAATGCTGACTGTCGCGAGTCCCAAGACGGACGAAGCGGAGATCGCGTTGCGCGCACGCGCGATTCAGACGGCTATCGAACAAGAGCGCGCGGGAACCACCGGAAACAGATTCACCCTCGTTCTCAATTCACCGGTCGCGGTGCAGCCGCATCTAATGCACACGCCGATCGAGATGTTTCTCGGCTTTGTGAAGGAGAAGAACCTCGCAACAGACATGCGCGTGATTCACGGCGATCGCTTCGTCGGTTTCGACGGCGCCACCGACAAGAACGAACAAGAGATGCTTGCTTCGGTTCAGCAATTCATCACCGAGAGACTTCAGTCGGCTGAGTTTCATCCCGACGCTTGGCCGCCGATGGTGGTCCACGATCTGCAGGAAGTCGAAACCAAACTGAAAGCCGTAGCCGGCGACAAGTACAGTTATCGACAGATGGATGAATATACGGACCTGATCGAGAAGACACTGAAGGCAGTGCCGCAAGTCTCGAAAGTCAGCCGCTCTGGAATATTGAATGAAAATGTTTTTCTGCTCTATTCACAAGAACGTCTTGCTTCCTACAACATCAAGCCGGGCACGCTTGAAAACGCGATGAAGGGGCGGAACATCTCGACCTCCGGCGGGCAGGTCAACGTCGAGGGTAAGAACGTGACGCTCGATCCCGCTGGCGAATTTAAGAGCGAAGATGAGCTCGGCAATGTCCTGGTGCCTACTTCGAATGGATCTTCAGTGTACTTGCGCGACCTCGTCGATGTAGTTCGCGGTTACGAGAGTCCCGCTCGCTTTCAGAACTTCTTCAACTGGCGCGATAGCCAGGGTAACTGGCAACGCAGCCGCGCGATCACGCTTTCGGTCCAGATGAGATCGGGTGAACAGATCGCGGAATTTGGAAAACAGGTTGACGTGGCCCTGGGCGGGTTGAAGAACCAGATGCCGGAAGACCTGATTTATGCGCGTACTTCTGATCAACCGTTGCAGGTCGAAGAAAGTATTGACCTGTTTATGAAGAGTCTTTACGAGGCGATCATCCTTGTCGTCATCATTGCTTTGATCGGTTTCTGGGAGTGGCGCTCGGCGCTGCTGATGGCGTTTTCCATACCGATTACCCTGGCAATGACGTTTGGCATGATGCACATCCTGGGAATCGATTTGCAGCAGGTTTCGATCGCGACGTTGATTATCGCCCTGGGATTGCTGGTTGACGATCCGGTCGTCGCGGGCGACGCAATCAAACGAGATCTGGCGGCGGGCCATCCTCCGGTAATCGCTTCGTGGCTTGGACCAACAAAACTCGCCACGGCAATTCTCTACGCCACGATCACTAATATCGTCGCTTATCTTCCATTTCTAATGATCAAAGGATCCACGGGCGAGTTTATTTACACGTTGCCGGTCGTGATTGGGTGTTCGCTCGTTGCGTCGCGGCTTGTTTCGATGACGTTTATTCCGTTGCTCAGTTATTACTTGCTAAAACCGAAGTTTGAAATGCCCATTGCAGAGCGGCGCAAGAAAGGTTTTGCTGCTCGTTACTACCGGCTGGGCACCTGGGCCATCGACCATCGTTGGAAAGTGATGGCCGGCGCCCTCGTGTTTCTACTCGGTGGCGGCGTGATCATGTCGCAGCTCAAGACGCAGTTCTTTCCGAAAGACCTGTCATATCTTTCTTACGTCGACATTTGGCTGCCTGCTGATGCGCCTTTGTCTGCCACCAGCGAGGCTGCCGCTAAATCGGAAGAGATCATTCGGGAAGTGGTTGGTGAATACGGCCATCACCATATGGAGGACGGCAAACCAAGCGAGGTGTTGCAGTCGTTAACGACCTTCGTCGGTGGCGGTGGCCCTAGATTCTGGTTTTCGCTGTCGCCTGAGTTGCAGCAGTTGAACTACGCGCAAATCATTATTCAGGTGAAAGACAAGCACGACACCGCGCATCTCGTTGGTGAACTTCAGAAAGCGCTTTCTGAGCGCCTCGCGGGTGCGCGTATCGACGTTGGGCAATTGGAGTCGGGCAAAGCAGTAGGTCTTCCAGTTGCGATACGCCTGTCAGGCGAGGACATCACGATGCTGAGACGTTATGCGGAGCGTACGAAGGCGATCCTGGAAGAGACGGCGATTGCGGATCGTGTCCGTGATGATTGGGGCGAGGAGAGTTTCGCGGTCCGGCTTAAGACTGATTCCGAACGCGCCAACACTGCGGGGTTAACAAATTACGACGTGGCGATGGCGTCGCAGTCGGCGATGTCGGGACATCAGGTAACGTCGCTTCGCCAGGGCGACAAGCAGATTCCGGTTGTGGCGAAACTGCGCATGGAAGAACGCGCGCAACTCGGCGATCTAAAGAACCTCTACGTGTATTCCGGCCAGGGATCGCAAAAGATTCACCTCCGGCAGGTAGCCTCGATTGAATATGGAATGCAGACTGAGAAAATGCGTTCGCGCAACCAGTTTCGGACCATTACTGTTTCGGCGATGCCTGGTGAGGGCCGACTAGCGTCGGAAGTAATGAAGGCGGCGCGGCCTAAATTGAAAGAACTTCAGAAAGAGCTGCCGGCCGGGTTTAGGATGGAGATCGGTGGCGAGGAAGAGGACCAGGTGAAGAGCTTTAAGGACCTGGTGCTGGTGCTGATGGTTTCGGTGCTGATGATCTTCATGGCCCTCGTGTTTCAGTTCAAGAACGCGATCAAGCCGTTCATCGTGTTTGCGGCGGTGCCGTTCGGCATGGTCGGCGCACTGGCGGCACTGTGGATTATGGGACAGCCGTTTGGGTTCATGGCGTTCCTCGGGATTGTGAGTCTCGTCGGTGTGATTGTCAGCCACATCATCGTGTTGTTTGACTTTATTGAAGAGAAACACGCTGAGGGTGCGCCGCTCGTCGAAGCCTTGCTCGACGCCGGCATCATGCGTCTCCGGCCGGTGATGATTACAGTGGGGGCCACGGTGATCGCGCTGTTTCCTTTGGCCTCGCATGGTGGACCACTCTGGGAACCGATGTGTTACGCCCAGATCGGTGGATTGAGTGTGGCGACCTTCATCACTTTGCTTCTGGTGCCGGTGATCTACGCGATCTTCGTGTTTGATCTGAAATTGGTGAAATGGGAGAAGGTAGACGAAAGTCCGGAAGGCGCCTCCGTACCTGCGTAGTTTAGAGGGGGCAAACCACAGATTACACAGATCATCTGTGTAATCTGTGGATAAACTTACTTTCGATTAGAGATTTGCTTCGACTTTGGTTGTCTTCCAGCGCGTTCATACTCGGTAATCGCGTGAGCTTCGGCGAGTAAAGCGTTGCGAAAGGACCCGAGCACCTTCAACAGCAGATCGAGTTTTCGCAGGCTCTCACGCCGCGCGCGCACCGTGCCGAGGAAAAACTCGAGTTGAATCCGGCGCCGACAATCAGCGATCGTCAACATGCAGTGGCCCCACTTGTATTCACCACCGCGACTCGATTCAACTTCCGCCAGGATGTAAGAAGTGTGACCGGTTGATACCGATGCGAGAAACATTCGTTTTCGGAAAAAGAACTTATTCATGTGAGGCTATCCTATTGAATTAATTTGCCGCTCGCGTATAATACGCACGCTCAACCTCCTTGTCAACGATATTAGTTAAACGTCGTCCTCATACAGGATGAGAAAAGAGGAATAGGAATGGATCTGCTGGACCATGTCGCAGCGAGAATTAGAGATCTGCGCGTTCACTACAACAGCGGTGAAGGACTCTCACAGGAATCACTCGCTGCTCACTTAAAAGTTGCTCCAAACACGATCTCCCGGTGGGAGACAGGAACGTATCGTCCGAGTTTGAAAGAAGTGGAGAAGATCGCACGCTTCTTCGGCGTTTCGATCATGTCATTCCTTCCATCGGACATGGTCGGCGATGAGGAGGATGAAAACCTCAAAGCTCTTTTGCGTACAGCGCGGCAGTTGCATCCTGCCGATCTGGAGGAGTTGAGAAAGTACGCTGAGTTTCGCAGGGCGCGCGCCATCTATGACGGAAAGAGTCGACCTCAACCCGGTCGAAAAGGGGGAAAACACAAGTGAATACTCACAACTATTACGAGGATCTTAAGCAACTTGCGCGACAGGTGCGGGCCGAAAATGGATTGTCTTCACCACGCGTCCTCCCGGGCGATCTCATGAGGATCTACGCGAGGCACGGAATCGTGATCGACGAATGGCCTTATAGGTTCAGACATCTGCGAGGGGCCTTTATCAATGATCACCTCGGTATGTCGGTTATGCTGGCGAAAGGTTTGCCGCGAGACCCGATGGCCTTCACAATGGCCCACGAACTAAAACATTTCTTTCGCGATCGCGATCTCGGCATCTCTTATTGCGACCAATCCAACCTGAATAAGAATCTGGAGGTCGGAGCAGAGATCTTTGCGGCCGAGCTTCTTTTCCCGGATCGGGATTTTGTTTCTCTTATGACGAGGATGGGCATTCGCAGGGATCAGTGTCTACCCAAGACTCTCATACAGTTGAAGCACCAGACAGGAACAACACTCAGCTATGCCGGCCTTGCGATTAAGGCAGAAAGACTCGGGTTTGCTCCGTCTCACTCCTTAACGACCATAAAAACGTGGCGCAGGCTGGAAGCGATTTATAGTCCGCCCTTGCAAACAGGCACTGTCAGAAGGACCACGATGCAGGCACGGTAGCTGCCGTCTTACTTCCTGCGGCTGGTGGTCCGTCCGGTGGTAAGACTTCGTGCGGCGAGAGGTCGAAAGATCGGATGTACCTGCCCACGTACTTTAGCCTCTTTAGCGGGCACTGAAATGATACAACGAGACGGTGATTCGTCGTGCGAGATCAGGCGCAGAGTCTTGCCTTGTCGCTGTGCATGGCAGCAATAGAATCGATCCTTGTATTCAATGAGGTATACCGGACGTTCAAATTCCTTCCATAAACCATTAGCAATTGTCCTCACTTTTTGGTCCAACTGAAGCAGACTGCCGGGCGGTAATAAGGGTGACATCATTTGATCCGAGAGTCCGATCAAAACCAAAGGGCCACGATCCCAGTCGATATCGAGCATGAGCAGCAACGGAACATCTGACCACGCTCTAAGCAGGCGACTCATCGCACTCGCGGGATCTTGCAGAACAGTGGTCAGCTCTAACCTGTCCAATGTTGTTTGCTTAATGATTAAGTGCCTCGACGTCTTTCTTTTCCGACCTTCACTCCGCGATGTTTCGGAACACTCGGCAATCGTTTGGGCAGTTGGAGGTCGTCTTTAACCAGCACGTCCAGGCACACACCAGCGAGTTCCGCGTACTCCACTAAAACGTACAGCGGTGGCTCGCGATGGCCAAGCTCGTAGTTGGAGATGATGTTCCTCGTGAGATCTTCGTTGAGTCCCATCTGCCACAGTATTTGATTCTGAGAAAGCTCGAGGCCCTCACGAATTTGCCGCAGCTTATCGGGAAGGTGACGCTGTTTGCGCCGGGGATTTTTGCCCATCAGAAGAGATCTCCCAATAGGCATAAGTTTTTAGGATTGCTTTTAGCTGCAATTGCAGCTAGGCTGGTTATCTCGCATCGCGGCGCCCTCAGGAGCGTAAGAGTTCGAAGCTCCGTGGCGCGATCGGTCATTCGCGTTGTAAAGGGACTCCGCCCATGCGCCGATGCGAAATGCTAACAGTGAGTGCCAAAGAACTGACGAGTTGAGTTTAATTCTTGAGTGCGACGCGCATTCTAGCATGAAAGGCCGATCCAGGGGCACAGCCCACCATCAGTAAACTCAAGCGGCGAGGCATAGCCTCGCGCGAAGCCACTCCGGCGGCAAAGCCGCAACAATCGGCCTTACAACCCTGAGTGTTGTTCAGTTTTAGGATTGCCTCATCTCCTAAAATTTATTTCATTTTCTCTTTCAGAATCTGCCTCCCAAAATCGACATATAGACGTAAATAGGAAACGTAGTTCCGCAAACAGGATGACGAAAACAAAATTTTTTGCGTGGAACAACCCTATGCACTAGTCCAGAAAGCCCAGAGACGAAATGCTGGATCAGCGCCGAGTGGCCATACAACCAGATGAGAAGCGTGAACAGTTGTTCACGGAGCGGTACGAGCGTCTGCTTGCGTGCGCATTGCGTCTGACGAATCAATTACGGGACGCGGAGGACCTTGTGCATGACGCGTTCGTGCAATGGGTGCTGGGCCGCACCCGGCTTGAAGAGATTGAGAATATCGACGGATACCTGAGACGAATGTTGCGCTACATGCACATCTCACGAATAAGTCGCTCGGCGCAATACCTGCATGAAACGGCACTCTCAGTTGCCGACTACGACTCGTTTCGTCTCGGCTGGACGGCGATTGAGCCCGCGCGCCGCATGCAGGCGTCCGAGGAGCTTCATCAGATTTGCGCCTACGCATGCTCGCGCAAAGAGTCGTCGAGAGCCGGCAGCGTGCTTATCCTGCGCTTCTTTCACGATTATTTTCCGATCGAGATCGCGGGCATTTTAAACAGTTCGCGAGATTGTGTTGACCAGTGGCAAAGGTTAGCACGTCGCGAAGCCAAGCTGTTTATAAACAAACCCGGGCGCCTCGGATTCGTAAATGCCAACGCTTCAGCAGAACAGCGGCCGATCCGGTATTTGAGATCCGAATGCGATCTTATGCTTGATCTGCGCCAGATGATCTTCAACTCATGTCAGGGAGACTGCTTGTCTCAGTTTGAGTTGAAGCAATTCTATTCCGAAGGCCACACCGACGCTCTTACAACCAGGAAGCTGGCCCACATTGTCAGTTGTGCACCGTGTCTTGATGAGGTGAATGCCTTACTTGGCTTACCGCTGCTGGCCCAACGCTATCACTCTGCCGCTTGCGAACCCAAACATCCACCGCCCGACCAAACAGG
>JBKPJS010000406.1:0-4439 GCA_046730815.1 Acidobacteriota bacterium | reverse complement strand
CGATTGGACCATCGATCGGACTGGCCAAGTGCAATTTGAAAAACCCAACACGTTACCCAACTCGGCGAGTGCGTGGCTAATCTACAGTCCGGCCGAAACAATGGTGATACCGGGAAATCTACACGCGATTAGAGTCACCATCTCGGTACCTAAAGATGCAACTCCGGGAGATCATCTGACGGCGCTGATCGTCGAACAGCGACCCGACAACATCAAACTCAATCAAAACCGTCGTCAAATGGTGATCCGGTATCGAATGGGGGCAGTGTTCTATATCAAAGTGCCGCAACTGCGTCGCCAGGGTTCGTTGGAGAGCCTGCACGCCGAGGCAACTGCGGACCAGGTCGTCGTAACACCCCTGCTCAAGAACAGCGGCAACAGCGTGATTCGTCCTCTTACTTCGTTGAAGGTGACGGACGGCTCCGGTGTCGCAGTCGCCGAGTTACCACAAAAGGAATCGCTACCTTTGCTTGGTGGTGCTGAGTTAGTTCAGCCGCTCGTGCTCGAATCGCGACTGGCGCCCGGCACTTACACCGTCAAATACCGGGTCGATTTTCAGGATGGGAGTAGACCGACCGAAGGGGTCACTGAATTAGTGATACCGCAGTCCCAACGAACGTCAAATGGACCAGCCACCGGGCTGCCTGCGGCTTCACACGAATGAGCAAGGTGATTTGCAATGCGTTGTTTGGAGAGTTGAGAGTGCCGCCAAGCGAAATGCGTGGTCCACTCGCTACGAGCAAGGGCTGGGAAGTATCAGGATCGAGCTGGGGTTTACCATGCATGGCATTAACAATCTGCGGCGACACTAACCTTCCCGTCGCCCGCACGTCGTTCACCGAAACTTGACTCAATACTGCTGTTTTTGATTCTAAGACAGCAGAGATTTTGAAACCGCAATTTGAACGCACGAGCAAAGGCACATGAATAACTTGAGACCCAGGATCGTCGCCAGTCAACGTAATCTCCACCGCGTTCAGACCGAGGCTCACGACCTCCATGTTGCTACGTGCGGGAGTTGGACCAAGGGAAAGAGCAACGGTCTCACTGACCGTCCCTTTTAGTGTCACCGAGGTTTGTGCTTCCACGCCGGCAGGCAAAAAAAGCCCTAGAGCCATCAGCGTGAGCAGACGACACCTCAGCCTTAACCCTCTCGCAGGCCTCAAGTGAGAACTCCTTAGATAGATTCCTGAGTTTATAACACACTCAATAGCCGCGCAGTTCCAATAAAAAGTATGACAGCCAGACAGAAGTACAAACGGTTCCCTTTTAGCCTTGTGTGCCTTTTGTGCTTTTGTGTGCCTGTTTCCTATGGTTCCGGTAAGCCCACAACTCCAAAAACCACAACCCAAGCCACGTCAGTAATCATCGTTAATGAACGTGCACTCGTCGGACCAAACAGTGCCGCGCAGTTGCGTGGTGGACGACTGTTTCTTCCCGTCGCAACCATTGCCCAGGCACTCGGCGACACGCTCAGCTCCGATTCGTCGTTACGCATTGTGACGATTCGTCGTCAAAACGGCACGACGGCGGTTTTCAATGCGTCATTGAATGAAGTGCGCGAGAATGGCGCGGTTATTCTCACCGTTTCCGGTAGCGCGGACCTCGTCTTCCCTCCAACGCCGAACGAGCTAATGCTTCCCGCCGAAATCGTGGCAGCACTCCTTGACGTGATAATCCGGCGCGATGAAAGCCAGGCTATCGTAATTAGTCGCAAAGGCATTCAAGCTGAGACGATTCGCACCGGAGGCAAGCATGCGCCCTGGCAGATCTTTCAGATTGAGTACGATTACAACTTCAGTCGATACACTACAGCGGGCGATCATAGTCTGGTGCTCCGCGGTACTGGCCGTGTCGGCGACGCAAGACTGAGTTTTATTGCAAACTCATCGGTTGGCATGACGCATAATTCGTTTCGTAATCTTCTGGGTGGGAGCGTCAGGCTGGACCGTCCAAATGGTCAGAGCTTTGTTGCGGGTGAATTCGGTACGGGCACAGACGTAGAATTCCTGGGCGCAGCCGTACGCGGCGGGCTGGTCCAATTGCCCTTCAATCGCGTGCGACTTGATTTTTTTGGCGGGCAAACGACTTCCGGAGTCCCAGAGACGCTTACTCCCAACCCCGATAACTTAAGACTCAGTCCGTTCTCACCGCTTGCCGTCCAATACGACACGAAGATCTTTGGGGCAATTGCAACAACTACCACCCACGCTCCACGCCAATCGGACTTCACGCTTTCTGCCGGGGCCATGCACTTCGGTCGATCAAATCGCACTGGAAATACGCTCGCCGGTGGTCTCAAGTACATGTCGGGTCTTAATCGTCTCGACGCTGATTTTGCCGTGGGCCAATTCTCAAACATCAATCGCGATGGGACTCAAATAAGCGGATCGGACGTGGCGATCAGTCTCACTGGTTCTTATCGCCTGACCGATCAAGTGCTCATGCAAGGCCGTTATGCTTACGTGGGCCAAAACTTCCTGAGCCCGCAAAGTGGGTTACACGAACCCACCAACCTCGCCGCGGCAGGACTGAGCTGGCAACCCAAGCCATGGGTAACGGCAGCCTTAAGCGCGAGTACTGCAACTACACCTGGAAAGGTGGGCCAGTTCAATCGTTATATAACCGCGACTGTAAGTATCGCGCCGGATAATGCGTTGCCTGCCCTTTTCATCTCTCACACGCAGAGCGGTAGCACCCAATTGAGAAACTCTGCCTTCACGTTGATCACGGCAACGAAGAAATTTCATCGCTGGCATATGTTTTTCAATGGCTCGCGCGTCAAGACATTCGGCGACACGGCTCTCAACCTGCAAGCCGGCGGCAATATTCGGATTAGCGAATCAAATACTCTCGAGGTAAGCCAGTCCGTAGGCAGTCGAGGCTTTTTCAGCGGCATGGCAACGTGGCAGGTGTCGAACCTTTTTCACAATCGTTTGGGCTTCAGTGGCGGGCTGGGTTACACAAGCAGCGATACCGCTCCGTTTCACACTTCGGAACATCTATCAGCTTCCGTTAAATTGCCGCGGAACAGCTCACTGCAATTCAGCTACTTAAAAACGCAAACCGGTACCACCGCATTGCTTACTTTGCACGGCTTGTTTTTCTCTTCCAAACGAGGCGAGCGTGCGATCAATGGCCCACTCGCCGAATTGAATTCCTACGGGGCGGTATCAGGCCGAGTTTACCAGGACGTGAATCTTAACGGCCGGTTTGATCCGGATGTCGATCAGCCACAGGCAAATGTAAGAGTCCGTGTGGATGGCAGCCGTTACGTGGTGTCAGATGTTGATGGCAATTTTCGAATCGACAGTGTTCTGCGAGGTGAGCACGCGGTCTACCTGGATTTGTTGTCCGTGCGCGCCGACCTGACGCTCCTGGATAACACGCATCAACTAATCACGCTCGATTCGCGTCACGATGTTATGGTGGATTTTCGCGTCGTGCGCACTGGCCGCATCAGTGGACTGGTGTGGTTTGATGCTAACGAGAATGGACGGCTGGATGATTCGGAACGGCCTTTGGCTGACGTGCGCGTTGTGACGGGTAGTGGTCGCGACACGCTGACGGACGACAAGGGTTATTTCATTATTGGTGACTTGCCACCCGGAGAGCACATACTTTTACTGGATGAAAAGACAATACCGGAACAAACCAGGTCCGTTGGCGCCTCGCAAACCGTCAAGGTAACGGCCGGCAACGAAACCGTGACTGTCTTTCCAGTCGCGCCCTTACCCGATCAGGTAAAAAAATTCCCCGGAAATTAGCCGCAGATGTACGCAGATTAACGCTGATCTGCGTCATCTATGTCGACGACCAGAGTCGTTGGATTAGCTGAGTCTTTAGTTCGTTTTGGGCCGTTGACGTTTCCAGTCACTTGCACGAGGTTAGTGAAGGCCTGGTAGTAGACACTGGAAGCTGGTGTTTCGGTATATAACTGCGGTGACGCGTTCAGCTCCACTTGTTTCCCGGGCGCAAGGTCGTAGACGAAGAACAATTCGTATTTCCCATAATGAACGATCACCAGGTCGAGTTGCTTGGCGGTTCGATTGGTGATCACCAAATGGTCCTGGAATTGATCTTTGGCGGTGAGATCACCAAATCGCAAAGTCGAATTGTTCAGCCATTCGCGTACGGGGTATCGCCGAAGAAAGTAGACTTCCAAAACATCGTCTTCGAAAAATTTGGGATCCGCGGCCACGACTTGAGCATCCCTCGTAGTCTCGAGAGTCACTACCTGCTTTTGAAATTCACCGATACCAGCATTTGGTGGCTCGCCGCGGCCTTCAAGTTTGACCTTATACCGACCGTCAGGTGAAGACGTATCCATCTTGAAGTCCGCGGGTGGTCCACAAGATGAAAAACAGATCAGCGACAACAACAGCAAAGTCAGTGGACGACGTAACCGAACTGACCTATTTACTAAAAATCGCATAACA
>JBKPJS010000405.1:0-16353 GCA_046730815.1 Acidobacteriota bacterium | reverse complement strand
GACCGAATGCCTCGCGCTGCAGTTGAACACATCCATCGAACTCTTCGATCGTCGTGCACTCCCGAACTGTCGTCTCTTCCATCCGCAGCCGTTATCCCTTCGATGGACGTGCCGGTATCTGAATCGTCGCCGCGAGCCCGCGCGGCACGAGATTCTCCAAACTCACTTCGCCGCCAATTAGCTCGAGCAATTTACGACCGATGATAATGCCAAGCTCGTTGATGTTGGGCTCACGGCCCGGCGAGCCGTGTTCAGGATCAAAAACATTCGCCAGGTCTGCACGGCCGTCGCCATTATCTATCACTCTAATCCACAGCATTCCCTGGTCATCGAGGTCGGCGGTAACGTTAACTGATTCACCAGCAGGGCTGCGGCTAACCGCCCACGCAATAAAGTTGAAAAGCGTCTGTCGCAGCTTTCCCTGATCGGTAACGATGGTGGTGACCTCGGGAGCAAGTTCGTAATCGATCTTGACCTGCGCCTTTTGGGCCATCCGGGCCGCCGCCGCACACGACTCGCGCAAAGTCTCTCGCAGCGAGAACTCCTGGACAAAGACTTCCGTTTGTCCGGCTTCGATCCGGGATAAATCTACTAGTTGATTCAAACTTGCCTGGAGCTGAAAGCCGGAGTCCTGTACTTTCTGACAAAACCGTCGCTGCGTGGCGGTTAGTTCTTCCTGATCGAGCAGGATCTCGCTGAAACCCAAAATCGAGGTCAGAGGCGTGCGCAGCTCGTGGGACATCCGCGCCAGGAACAGCGATCGGTAATGCGAGACGCGTCGCAATTCGCGATTTGCTTCTTCGAGTTCTGCACTCCGTTTTCTTAACTCGTCGATCAGGAGTTCGACACGTTGATGGGAGGTTTCTTCGGTCGCGGCGCTGACGGCCGTACTATTCGACGTAGGGGTTGTTTGCCTGTCTACACTGTCGCTCACTCTTTCATTCATATAGATTTCAACCTGCTTGAAGTTTCTTCAACCGGGGGTCAGTCAAGGTTGTTTTGCGGAATCAATATAAAATTCGGGTTCGTGAACTGTCAAAGCTAAGAAATCAACCACGAAGACACCAGGACACAAATAAAATAGCCTGTTTCATTCACCATTTTGTGTCTTTGTGCCTTTGTGGTTAATTATGTTCCGGGATGAAAGGTCTACTCAGCGCGCAGCCGCTAGCGGAACTTATTCGCGAAATCTCAGTGAATTGTCTCGGCGGCAGATTGCGCCTCGAGCATGAGCGCGGAAAGGTCGTCGTCTATTTTGATAATGGCAACTGTCTTTATGCAGCCTCAAAGGTGCGCACTCTTCGACTGCGCGAATATCTGCAAAAGAATAATCTCGTTTCGGATCAGGATCTCAAGCAGTTCAACGATCGGGTCTCCGATTTCGATCTCATCAAAGTGCTGTGTGCGCAGAATCTGTTGTCCCCGAGTGCTGCCCAGCAGGTTCAGAGTAAGCAAGTTTCGGATGTCCTTCGCATGGCACTGTTGTGGACTGACGGCACGTGGGAGTTCGATTCCAAATCTCGTCTCAACGAACAACTAAATCTCAAGATTGATGCCGGGCCGCTGCTGCTCGACGCAGGACGCAGGCTGCCTGCGAAGTTTGCCGCATCGAGCTTCAGCAATCCCATCGAATTGATCACTCCACTCGCCGGACCATCGGCATACGACAACTTGCTACCGCACGAAGGTTTTCTGCTCTCGCGTCTTGAGCGACCGATGATGTTGAAAGACCTAGTTGCTGTTAGCGGAGTGGGCGAAGCAGAGACGTTGGGAATGGTTTATTCACTCGCGTTGGCTGGACTACTGAAACGAGAACACTGGAAGAGTGCGTTTGGCGTTTCGCAAAGGAGTCCGCAACCCGGTCCACAGCCGAAACCTGAAAAGGAAGCTTCAAAGCCCGAGCCCTTACAAGTCGACCCAAAGGAAGTCGATTCAAATGACATTGAGAACTTCCTTGCACGAGTAAAAAACGCGCAAACGCATTATGATGTGTTGGGTGTTAATGCGAATGAGACGGCTCAGAACCTGAAGAACGTCTATTATCAACTGGCGCGCCGCTACCATCCTGATAGATTCCGCAAAGCCGAGGCCTCTTTGTTGGCTCGCATCGAGTCAGCGTTTGCGCGAATAACGCAGGCTTACGACACGTTGCGTGATGACAATCTTCGAGCAACCTACAATTCAAAACTCAAGATCAGAAAAAGAGCCGAACAGTTGGCGGAATCGGCGCCAAAAGCAAGCACGCCGTCACCACAGCCGGAACCGGTTGCTGAAGATTCTGCGAAGCCTGTTATTTCGCCGGCCGAACGCGCCGAGGCTCAGTTCAAAGAAGGTTTTGCCGCACTGGAGTTGGGACAAAAGAAAATTGCGATGGGACTATTTGCGGCGGCCGCGAGGGCGGTTCCCAATGAAGCGCGGTACCGCGCGTTTTATGGTCAACTGCTCGCGGGGCATGAGAGTACGCAACGTGCGGCCGAAGCGGAACTACAGGCAGCAATAAAGCTCGATCCGGCAAACACAGAGTATCGACTGATGCTTGCGGAGTTGTATCGAGACTTGGGATTGAAATTGCGGGCGAAGGGTGAAGCCGAGCGGGCGGTCGCCGCCGATCCTAACAATAAAAAGGCCCGTGACCTATTGCGAGCATTGACAGGATTTACATGATTTATCAGGATTGACATGTAAATCTTGAAACATCATGTAAATCTGATCAGATAAACGATGGTGGCAGTTCAAGGCACAGACTTAATCGATAGCGCCGCGGCCGAGGCGTTCATACAACTTGCGCGGACCGTGGATAAGTTCGAGCGCTACGAAAACCCGCACGCGCAACGCATCGCCGGAATCGCAGACGAAATCGCGAACGCATTTCATCTTGCCCGGCACGATCGTGGATCGTTGCACACCGCAGCCTTGTTGCACGATCTTGGCGAAGTGGCGATGGAACGCGATTACATTCAGGCCACCGGCGCTCTATCAGATGAAGAGCGAATCGATCTATCGCGTCATCCGGTGATTGGCGAACGCGAAGCATCGAGAGTAGGAGCAGATCGCGCTGCCCAACTGCTGGTGCGTTGGTATCATGAATGGTGGAATGGCGCGGGGTATCCCGACGCGCTCAGCCGCGAAGAGATTCCATTAGCGGCTCGCATACTGCGTGTCGCTGATTCATATGCGGCGCTCACCGATGCGCGGCCGTTTCGACCGGCGCTTACCGAAGAGGCTGCGAGGCGCGAGCTCATCGATCGTGCTGGAATCGAATTCGATCCGGCGGTAGTGAACGTGTTTCTTTCACTCGAAGGAATTCCCGAGCTGGAGTCGTTTGCGAAGGTCGGCGAAGATGAGCCGCCGGCGGAGACGGTCACGACAAAGCGCCGTGGCTGGGATCTGTTTTCGTCGTTCCCAAAGTAGTTTTATGCAATTTTCAAACGGTTGGCTGGCTTTTGAGTTGGGTGTGCTCCGGCGATTGAAGTTTTCTTCAGTCGCATTGCCCTTCACCGGAGAGCCGGAGATATGTGTCCACCTGAAGCACTGGAAAGTTCGAGTGGCCGCGAACGACCCGATGATCTGGTCTCACACCAAAGCACTAGCGCTGGTAGAAAACAACACCGAACAACTCGACGAAGACGATCTCAGCATCCTACTCGACGATGCTTATGTTCCTCGGGATAAACTCGAAAACCTCGCGCTGCTGAAATGGTTCAACGAAATTGATGCATGGTGGTTTGATAATCTGCGCTTCAATACTGAGCGTCTCGAAGCTTACAAGCGTGCTCTCGCGTTGACGGCAGGAATGATGACCGGCGACTACGTTCTCTCCTTCAACGAGCAAACCCGCAACCTGCGCCAACCATTCTCACTGCCGGAAGTGTTTCGTCGCATGCTTGATTGTCTGCCAAAGCCGCACGACAACTCGATGCGCAACAAGAGCACGAACCAGGACGTGAGAAACTTTGTCGCCGAGCGTCATCACACGGATCTCCTGTTCTTGAGATTGCCGATTCCGGTGACGCAAACAACTACCGCCAAAGATCCGATTGTGACCTGGCGCGAGGAATGGCTGCGTGGCAGCGACGATTTCTGGTTAGAGCTTGAAAGACAGCGTGGCGCACGACTCGGCTCGCGAGTGCAGAGCAAGCAGCAGTATCTCGGGTTTGTTGAAGACCTCTTGCGCACCGCGTCACATATTTCTGCATGGGCCATTGCGCACACTGAGAATGGTTTTATCTCGAACGAGGAGTTGGTGGAGAAGATTGGGCATGTGAGGAAAGTAAGTTCGGTTTATTCAAAAGACTTTTCCGACATGCTCGGCGTGCGGGCGTCGTTGATCGTCGCGAATAGTTGATAAGACTTTTTACAGGATTTGCAGGATTTTACAGGATTTACATGTAAATCCTGATTAACCATGTACATCCTGGATGAATCTGTAGCCCACACCTCTAACCGTGAGTAAATGTCGTGGCCGAGAAGGTTCGTCTTCAATATACTTCCTCAACCGTACGATGAAGTTATCAATCGCCCTCGTATCCGTGTCTTCACGCAGGCCCCAAACATCTTCAAGGATCGCGCTGCGTGAGACGATCTTTCCTTCGTGGTTGATCAAATAACGCAGCAGATCCGCTTCCATCAGCGTCAAGTTTACTGTCTGTGAACCTGACCGCAGTTCCAGGGCCTCGAAATCAATCGTCTTCCCACCGAAATCAAAAACGCCTGAACCATTTTGCGAAACGCGGTTGCGATCTTTATGAAACCATTCACGCCGCCGTAACAACGCATTGATTCGCGCCAGCAAAACTGAAAGCTCAAACGGCTTGGGCAGATAGTCGTCGGCGCCCGCTTCAAACCCGCGCAGCACGTCTTCCGCCTGGTCCCGCGCCGTCAACATGAGAATCGGAACGAACTGTCCCTGCGCACGCAGTCGCGACGCCAGTGAGAAACCATCCATCCCCGGCAACATGACGTCGAGCACCACCACGTCGTAAGTCTTTTTACGATCGACCAACAGCGAAAACGCGTCTTCCCCATTGCCGACAGTCTCGACGTCGTAACCTTCGGCGTTCAGGTTGTAGCGTAAACCATCAGCCAGATGTTTCTCGTCTTCAACGACTAGAACTGAAATCATCATGAATGAACCCGTGGCAAGTGAACTGTGAACGTGCTTCCACGTCCCAGACCGGCGCTTTCAGCAAACACTCGACCGCCGTGCTTCTTAATTACCGAGTGAACAATGAATAATCCTAAACCAGTCCCCTTAACCCGCGCCATAAATCGACCTGGAACGCGGTAGAAACGTTTGAAGATGCGTTTCAGTTGCGCGCTGGGAATTCCAATGCCCTTGTCTGCGACACGCACGGCAACTCGTTTATCGTCCAGCGCTGAAACGGAAACCGAAACGCGTACCTCATCGTCAGAATACTTCACCGCATTGTCCAGAAGATTCGAAAACGCAGCGCGTAACTCGTCAATATCGCCCGACACCTTTGCGGAGCTTGCCTCCGGCGAAGAGTTGTAAATCAGCGCTGTTTCATCAAGTCCGTAACGAAGGCGTGTCAGCTCCAGACATTCCTGGACCATCTCACCGACATTGATCACGGAATTAGTAATGCGACGACGTTTATGTCCGGTGCGTCCGGCACGCAACACCTGCTCAACCGTGTGCAGCAGGCGATCGCTGTCGGCGAGCATGATGTTGTAAAACTCCCGTCGCTGTTCTTCGTCGACGTCGCGTGCTTTCAGTGTCTCAAGATAAAGACGGATGGATGCTATCGGAGTCTTTAATTCGTGAGTGACCGCGTTGATGAAAGCGTCATGTTGTTCGTTGCGTCGTATCTCGCGAATGAGGAAAGTGGTGTTGAGCACCAGGCCGAAGATCAGGACCAGGAAGAATATGAGCCCGAAGACAAGCAGAGCGACTTCACGCCAGTTGAGAATGACCCAACCGACGTTCAGGGCAACAGCGAGTGCGACGAGACACGCGCCCAGCGTGATGAAGAATGCTACTGACTTGCGACGACGAGCTCTAACGCGCATGGTTCGTGATTGTAGCAGGAGCTATTTAGACTCCTGTCAACTATTTAATCACCTGCTTCTGCTAGTTGTTGCTGCTCCTGCTGAGTTCTTCCTCCTGCCAGACGTTTCGGCAATCGCACTCTCCTCGTCACGAACAGCACCAGCCATGCGATTCCCGCTGTTCCCGACAGCAAACCGGAAATGACTGTTAACGTTCGCGGCGTGATTATCTTAAGTGACCATCCAGCCGCAGCGGTTGAGAAGGCCCAGATCATCATTTCAGCAGCGCGATCGCTGGTCGAGACTCTGCCTCGCAAGTTGTCAGGAACCAAACGCATCAGCAGCGTTTCCTGCACGGCAAACTCAGCACCCAGGAGCACGCGCGAGACACACATCATCACACACGCCCACAGCAAGGTTGGCATGACACCTGACAAGGCATAAAAAATTCCCTGAATAAAAAGAGTCCAGCCGATGAAGGCAACCGTCCCTTTCCGCAGCTCAAAATATGCACCCACGCGCCGCGCGATCATCATGCCGATAAACAGGCCCAAGCCGCCGGCGAAATAGAAAGCGGCCACTGCTGCGTCAGGGCTGATGCCGTTCTCACCGGCGAAAACCAATCCGCCCAGGCGGTCGGCAATGAGATTCATCGCGCCGCCGCCAGTGGCCCACAAAATATTGATCCCGAGAATCGTTGCCACCGGCGCGTGGGTTACGATGTAAGTCCAGCCTTCGCGCATGTCAGACCAGTAGCCTCGATAGAGACTCCTGGGTTCTTCTTTAACAACATCAGTTGAACGGCTGCGTGTCTCCTCCTCAGGTACGAGCCACACGGAATACGCAGAGGCAAAAAACGAGAGCGCATTTATGATGAATGCCGCCTGGTAGCCGACGCGCGCAGCGGTCCAGCCACCAAGCGCTGCACCCAGCGACATCAGCAGGAACCGTGACGAAAACATCAATGCGTTACCGGCGAGCAGATCACGTTCGCCGGTAATGTTTGGAACAGCCGCGTTCTTTGCCGCTTCGAAGAATGTGCCGAAGAATGAAAGCAAGATGGTGCATAGATACGCGAGCCACAAATCCTCGGGACGTCGCACCAGCAGGAAGCCAAGCGCGGCTATGACGCGCAGTAGATCGGTGGCAATCATCACGGCGCGACGCGACCAGCGATCCACGATTGCGCCCGCCAGCGGAGCGAACAGTGTGAACGGCACGAGCCGAGAGATAAGAAGGATTGTCGTAACTTCGGGCGCTGCGTTAGACACAACACGGACCAATCCCAGAGCGGCAATGAAGTTGAACCAATTGCCGAGTTCAGAGATGACCTGCCCGGACCACAATCGCCGGAAAGAGCGATTGCGCCGCAGGAGCTGTGTGTAGGTCAAGGAATCCATTAGTTAATTTCCGATTGCCGATTGCCAATTGCCGATTTGAAGAAAAGCTATTGTCTTAAGAAATCGGCAATCGGCAATAAGAAAGCCGCCCAGTTCGTTCAGGCGGCCTCGCGATTTGCTTCGTTCTCTCGAACGTCATCCTCCTACAAATCGCGGCGGCCGTTTTTCTAAAAATGCTGAAACACCTTCTACAAAATCCTTTGTCTTTCCTGATTCAATTTGTGTCTTCCGCTCCAGATCGAGTTGACTTCCAAAATCATTTGTGGCGCTGGCCTCCAACAGCATCTTGATTTGCGCTATCGCTGCGGTCGGCGCCTCGGCCAGTTTGTCTGCGATGGCCATCGCCGTGCTCATCAACGCTTCGTCGGGTGCCACCGAATTGATCATTCCCATCGCTGCTGCTGTCTTAGCACTGATTAGGTCGCCACTGAACAACAACTCCGTCGCGCGTTTCCAACCTACGAGGCGCGGCAGGATAAATGTTCCGCCGCAATCAGGTGTCAAGCCAATCTTGATGAAAGCCTGATTGAACCTGGCGCTCTCAGCCGCAATCACCAGGTCGCACGCTAACGCGAGATTGCATCCTCCTCCGGAAGCAACACCATTCACCGCGGCGATGAACGGCACCGGCGTTTGGCGAATCAGAAGAATCGCTTCGTTCAAAAGTCGCAGAGGCTCGTCGAAGAAAGCTTCCACTCGCCCGTCGTTCTTTGCGATCTCCTGCATCTCGCGCAAGTCTCCACCAGCGGAAAACGCCCTGCCCGCGCCCGTAAGCACGATCACTCTTGCGCTACGCTCGAGTGCTTCACTAACCGCAGCTTTGAAATCCTTCGCGACCTGGACGTTGAGAGCGTTTAGACGCTCCGGCCGGTTCAATGTCAACACACAAACCGAACCGCGCATTTCGAGTTGAATGGTTTCGTAACTCATCAAGCTCTTTTTAGGGCGTTCTTCGCCATTAATCGCGTAAACACTCTCCGCGTCAGGAACTTACTTACTGTTACTTTAAATCTGGGCCTGGGCTAATTCAAGCTCTTGGTTGCGCACGATTCGCGCTAAAACAATCGCTGCATAAGACCGGCCTGCCGGTCGATGGCTTGAACGGTACGGAATCGTTCTTGCCACATTGATCGCAGGTGATCTCAAATCGTTGGCGTTCACCTCCCTGTGCTTTTGCTCCACCGAAGTTTGCACGCCTTGCATCGCGGCATGGCTTACAACGCTTTGGATGAGTCAGGTTACGTTCCCGGTAATACTCTTGTTCGCGTTCCGTGAACATGAACGGGGTACTGCACTCGGAACACGTTATTTCAAGGTCTGGCATCGCGGTTTCTCCGTGAGAGTGATCGAGGACTTTCACTCTCTTGCTCTTCGGAGCGCTGGCGGTGCGTTTCTTTCAACCACAGGTCGTGGTGCGAAAGCGCTGTTTTCTTCAAACGCACGCCGAAAAGCTCTGGCGTCCCGACGGTTTATTGGCCCTGAGTGTACTCCAGCGGTTGAGTGTATTCAAATTTTTACAGCGGTCGCGCCGCGGGCGGACTGTGGCAGAACGTCGTCAGAAGTCTTTCTGCTGTGGCTTGCCCGCAACAGTTACATAGCAGAAACTTCGCTCTACAAACGGCACATTGGTTGCTCGCAATACGCGCTGAAACATGCAGTTAACTCTAGTAAGGGTCCCGACATTTGATTAAACAGACCACGCTGGGCAGTGCCGTCGAAACTCACGGGATAGGACTGCACACTGCCGTTCCGGTTCACATTCGCCTGGTCCCGGCCCCACCTGACACTGGCTACGTCTTTCGTCGCACCGATCTCGGCGGCTTTGAAATTCCCGCGACCGTCGAATCGGTCGCTCACTGCGGTTACGCAACAACGTTGATGCGTACCGGCGTAATGCTTTCAACTGTCGAACACCTCCTTGCTGCGCTTCGTGGATTGAATGTCGACAATGTCTTCATTGAAGTCGACAACCTCGAGATCCCGATCATGGATGGTTCCGCGGAGGATTTCGCGGAGATCATCGAGCGGGCAGGTATTGTCGAACAGCCGCTCGCGAGGCGCGCGTTGCTCGTCCGGGAGAAAGTCTCGTTCGAACAAGGCAATCGACGCATCAGCGTGGTACCGGCGGACAGCTACCAGATCGATTGTCTCATCGACTTCTCGCATCCGATGATCGGAGTGCAGAGTTTGTTTGTGGAACTGAGCAACGGCGCCTTCAGCCGCGATATTGCTGCGGCGCGAACGTTTGGTTTTACCAACGAGATCGAGGCTTTGAGGCGTGCAAATCTGATACGCGGCGGCTCACTCGACAACGCAATCGTCCTTACGCCCGAAGGTATGCTGAATGAAACCGGCTTGCGCTTTCGCGATGAATTTGTGCGTCACAAGATTCTTGACATCATCGGCGATCTTGCCCTATTGGGGATGCCAATACTCGGCAAGGTCGTCGCCGAGCGCAGTGGGCACATCATGCATGCCGGTTTGATGTCGAAGCTGCTGCGCGTCAGATCGGCGTGGGACATCGTCGACATGCCTCCAAGATCTATTTAGACAGGATTAACATGATTTACAAGATGAATTTATTAACCAGGGGAAAAGCTACTCCCCTGTAAGTTGACCCAGACTTACGAACTATGCGCGTTAAGTAAAGCTCTCCAGAATCGTTCGGTGTCAGATTGCTAGTTGAACGCTTACACGCGTGCACTGCTGGCTCTGGCCGCTCACAACTCCCCTGCTATTTGTCTAAATCCTGTAAATTCTGTAAATCCTGTCTAAGGTTTTCCTGTCAGTTTTGCACATCGTCCTCTCATAAGTTATAGTCCCGGCCTCCGTTCAGATTTAGTTCAGACAGGTGTGGCGCTATGGGTTTAATAAGCCTTCTTCCCAGAGAAGATCAGTACTTCGATCTGTTCACGCAGATGACGCTCTACATCTCTGCGGCGGCTCGCGAACTGAAGGAGATGCTGGCCGACAAAAACCACGATTACGGCGACTATGCCAAGCGAATTAAGGGACTCGAACACGCTTGCGACGAACTCACCCATACCATTTCAACCCGGCTGAACAAATCCTTCATCACGCCGTTCGACCGCGAAGATATCTACATGATGTCGAGCGCGCTGGACGATATCGTCGACCTGATTGACGACGCCGCGCGTGCAATCATCATCTTCGACGTCAAAGAGATTACTGATTATGCTCTTGATTTCGCGGACGTGATCGAGCGCATGGCTGAACAACTTAAAGAGATTGTTTCCACTTTAAAGCGACCAAAAAATGTTACGCAGCGCCTGGTGGAAATTCACCGGCTGGAAAACGAGGGCGACGATATTTACCATGCTGCGATCGCAGAGCTATTTCACGACCCGCCAGACGCTTTGACTGTTCTGAAATGGAAAGAGGTCTACGAGAAACTCGAAGCCGCGGTCGATCGTTGCGAGAACGTGGCTAACATTATTGAGAGCGTGATTATCAAGCACACTTAGATGTTTGCTTCCATTGTCAATTGCCGATTGCCAATTGCCGATTTAATGGCGAGCCAGGCACGCTAATAAAATTGGCAATCGGAATCGGCAATTGGCAATCTGACTATGACCGCAACTCTGGCCTTCGTCATCATCCTCGTCTTCCTGGCGCTTGTCTTCGATTACATTAACGGGTTCCACGACGCCGCCAACTCGATCGCGACAGTTGTTTCAACGCGAGTCCTTTCACCGGGCATCGCGGTGATCTGGGCGGCGTTCTTTAACTTCGTCGCATTTGCCATATTCGGCACACGAGTCGCGAAGTCGATCGGAGATGGCGTTCGGATGGACCTCATCAGTCCCGACATGCGCCTCTACGTCCTGCTTGCTGCATTGCTTGGGGCAATTATCTGGAACCTCATCACCTGGTACCTGGGATTGCCGACGTCCAGCTCGCACGCATTGCTCGGTGGTTACGCAGGCGCGGGCATTGCCGCGTATGGCGGTGTCAGCGGGTTGCTCAAAGCCGAGGTATGGTTTCGCACGCTCAAATTTATTGTGTTGTCGCCGCTGATCGGGATGTTGCTGGGATTCACGCTGATGGTGATGGTCTACTGGATCTTTCGACGCTTCTCAGCCTCACGCGTGGACAAGATATTCAGGCGTGGACAACTTTTATCAGCAGCAGCTTTCTCGCTGGGCCATGGTGGCAATGATGCTCAGAAGACGATGGGAATTATCACGGCTGTGCTCACTGCAGGTGGTGTTTGGGGAATGGCGTACGGAGCGGATGGGACCTTACCACCAATTCCGACGACGGTCGTGTTGAGCGCACATGCGGCGATCGCCTTGGGCACTCTGTCCGGGGGTTGGCGCATCGTGCATACTATGGGAACAAAGATCACGAAACTAAAACCTGTGGGCGGTTTCTGCGCTGAGACCGCGGCGGCACTGACACTCGCGTACGTGACACTCACCGGAACTCCCGTTTCAACCACTCACACTATCACTGGCTCAATCGTCGGCGTCGGCGCTACACGTAGACTATCCGCCGTTAAATGGGGGGTTGCTGGCCGCATCGTCTGGGCCTGGATACTCACCATCCCCGCGGCGGCCCTGGTCGCCGCAGTCTCGTTCTGGATCGTCTCAACACTTCACAAGCTCGCAAGTTAGCGCCACAAAGAAGCACAAAGAACACAAAAGATTTAGCCAACCATGCGTGCTTTTAGCTCAGTTATATGTGCGCTCGCCGCGTTTGTGCTCTTTGTGCTTCTTTGAGGCTGATGTGGTATCTTTTTCTCCCAACGCAAGCCCGCGTAGCTCAGTGGATTAGAGCGTTCGCCTCCGGAGCGAAAGGTCGCAGGTTCGACCCCTGCCGCGGGTACCACATCCCTTAAACTATTCCCCAATCATCCGTTTTTTGCTAGGCTTGGCTACCCCGACTGGTCCCCCCGCTCGTCCAGGATTTGAAATGAGCAATATCCCGCGCACCGTTCTGGTAGTCGATGATTTTGATGATACGCGTCTGCTGCTGCGCACGTGGTTCGAGCGCAGGGGCTTTCGCGTTGTGGAAGCTGAGAATGGGATCGAGGCGATAAACCGTGCGGAAGCGGAGTCGCCTGACTTGATCATAATGGACATGCAGATGCCGCAGCTCGATGGGCTCTCGGCAACGCGACGCATACGTAATTTAAAATCACTGGATTCGGTGCCGATTGTTGCCGTGTCGGCTTACGGCGCCGATCAGTTTCGCGAGCAAGCACTCGCCGCCGGCTGCGATGAATATGTTTCGACGCCTTTTGAACCTGCTACTCTCGAGGGAATAATTCGTTCGCTGGTCCGTCCCAAAGAGGCAGCTTGACGACCTCATGGCGTATAATCCCGCCTATGCTGCGACCAATCTTGTTCCCACTCTTACTCCTCTTGCTGGCTCAATCTACGTCTGCCCAGTGCACGAAGAAAGCGGCTGACCTTCCGGCCGCGCCGGAGTTGTTGGGTTTTCGTCTCGGCATGACGAAGGAACAGATAAAAACCCGAGTTCCGCAGACCAACTTCGGACGCACAGATCCCTTCGGCGTTTCAAAGACAACGATCAATCCTTACTTCGACCCCAGCATCGATAAAACGAAGTTTGAAGGAGTGCGGAGTATCTCGCTCGATCTGCTTGACGAACGGCTCACGTCGCTTTGGATCGGCTTCGACGAAACTTTCAAGGTCCATACCGCCGAAGAGTTTGTGAAGTTGATCTCGCAGTCGCTACAAATCCCTGAGAACTGGTCTTCGTGGAAATCCAGAGGTCAACAACTGCGTTGCGCTGACTTCCAGTTGATCGTAACCACAGTTGCGGGGAGCCCAAGTTTCCGATTGATGGACATTGCGGCCGAAGACACTGTTGCAGTGCGAAGACAGGCCAAAGAGGAGCAAGACGCTCTTGCAGAAGCTGGCACTGACGCTGAGAGCACGGAAGCGCCGGAGATTAAGGGTGACAAGCAAACAAGGACTTATTATCCCGGCGGCTGCGAACCGGCAAAAGAGATCACCCAAGCCAATAAGGTCACATTCAAAACTACAGCAGACGCAGAAAAGGCAGGATTCAAACCTGCGAAGAATTGTCATTAAACTATTGCCGATTTCCAATTGCCGATTGCCTATTTATTTCAAGGCCCAGCTATGGAATCGGCAATCGGCAATTGGAAATTGGCAATAAGGAGGCCCAACCATGCTGAAAGAATTCAAAGAATTCATCGCTCGGGGAAACGTGGTCGACCTGGCAGTTGCGGTAGTGATCGGCACGGCGTTTGGAAAGATTATTACCTCACTCGTCGAAGGGGTCATCATGCCGCCAATCGGTCTGGCTCTCGGGAGGGTTGATTTTTCAAATCTCTTCATCGATCTTTCCGGACAGAATCCAGTATCGCTTGCTGATGCTCAGTTGAGAGGATTGCCGGTGATTGCTTACGGGACTTTTCTCAACGACGTCGTTACCTTTCTGATCATTGCGTTTGTAGTTTTCCTGATCATCAAAGCCGTTAACCGTTTGCGTGCCGCTCCGCCGCCACCGCCAAACACGAAGGATTGCCCTCGTTGTTTGACTGCGATTCCGCTCGCTGCGACGCGTTGCGCAGCGTGTTGCGCGGATCTCGCAACCGCTTAGAACACCAAAGCATAAGACACAAAAGCTTTGTGCCTCTGTGTGTCTGTGGTTTGATAGAATCCCGGAACCATGCGTGAGTGCCCCCGTTGTGAAGTTTGCTATGAGGACAGCGTAGAGACCTGCCCGCAGGATCAAGCAACGACGAAAACTACTCTGCCCGGACCGCGGCTGCTGGCGTCGCGATATCTGCTCGAGAATCGACTTGGCCGCGGCGCGATGGGCCAGGTCTATCTCGCGCGCGACCAAAATCTGCTCACGCGGCGCGTTGCCATAAAAACCGTTCGGCCTGACATTCTCAACGACGAAGACCTACAGGAAGGTGAAGCAATCGCTCGTTTCGAGCGTGAAGCACGCGCTGCGGCCTCGATTCGTCATCCAAACGTCGTGGACGTCAACGACTTCGGCCAAAGCGCTGAGGGAGTGTTCTTTCTCGTGATGGAGTATGTTGAAGGCGAGACTCTCTATCACCTGCTGCGCCGCGAAGGCACTGTCAATCCGCAAAGAGCCGCGACGATCATGCGCCAGGTCGTTGCCGGTGTCGAAGCTGCTCACGACGAAGGAATACTTCACCGCGATCTGAAACCCGCAAACATTTTTCTGATGCAGCAGAAACGGAAGACTGGTGGTGAAGATGGCTTCGTGAAGGTCGGAGACTTTGGACTGGCCAAGATCGTGAACGCCGATCGATCCGACGTCACTTCCGCCAGTGGACCAGCATCACGAGGAATCATCGGCACGCCTGAATACATGGCGCCGGAACAGATGCAACCGGGCGTGCCGCTCGACGCTCGCGCCGATATCTACGCACTCGGAACAATCGCTTATCACATGCTCGGCGGTCGACCGCCGTTTACCGGCAACATCACTCAACTGATCGCGCAAAAATTGACGCAGGCGCCACCACCACTTTCGAGTTTGCGGTCGGACGTGAGCGCCGACGTTGAAGCGTCGATCATGAAAGCGTTAGCCAAAGAGACGTCGGACCGTCCGGCAACGGCGAGTGAATGGTTCGAGAGTTTTGCGGCTGCTGTTTCAGAGAATTCGGAAACAGCGAAACGAGGCGACTCGAGGCTTGTGGTCATGGCTCCTTCGGGCGCCGAGGTTTATGTTGATGACGAAAGATATGGAAGTGTAGGCCGATCGGGTCGAGTAATTCTGACTTCGCTTGCGCCGGGACAACACGTGCTTCGAGTTTCAAAGTCAGGCGGGCCTGACGATGAACGCGTGATCGAAATTCGCAGCGACATCGCGGAACAGATTATCGAGGCTCAACTAAAAACCGCGCCATCAAGCAACCAGTTAACTCCTTCGCGTGGCGGAAGTCTCGACAGCAAGCATGGTGGGCAATCGACGACGCTGGTAGTCGTAATGTGCACGAAGTGCGGCTCTCGTTTTGCTGAGGGAGTAAAGTTTTGCGGCAGGTGCGGCAACACGACCTTTCAACCGGTCTCGGACTTGCAAACCGCGACTTTAAGCTCCGTGCCGCCCAGCGGAGTTACGTGTCCACGATGCCGGCAGAGTTATGCTGCGAACACCAGGTTTTGTGGACGCTGCGGCATTCCGATCGGCACTGCCGCGCTCGATTGGCGCCCGCCAAAACCTGTTGAAGTGTTCTGTCGCGGCTGTAGCAGCAGTTATCCAGCCGGAACGAAATTCTGCGGACGCTGCGGAAAACCGATTAGCGCTTGAGGCACCAAGTCCGATTCGTTGCAGGAAGATCCGCCACAAAAAGCACAAAAGGCGGAAAATGAGCGGAACCACAGAACCACAGAGAACGCAGAGTTGCACAGAGAGAGCTTGAGGTGATTTGAACTTTTCCTATAATCTGTGCGGCTACAAATGAAGCGCTGCCCCACTTGCAACCGCACGTACACCGATCTCTCCCTGAACTTTTGTTTGGAGGACGGCACTCCGCTGGCCAGCGACGGGCCACCCGCGCCCGATCCAAATGCGACCGTCAGGATTCCTCCCCCGAGAGATACGTCCGAACCTCCGCCTACAGAGATCTATCGTCCGGAACCTCCTGTCGTTCATCCGAGACAGACAGTGCCTCCACCTCCGCCACCGCAACAGTGGACGCCCATGCCAACCGCGGCGCCACGAAAGAAGTCGAACGCGATCTGGTGGATACTCGGTGGACTCGCTGCCGTGGCAGTTATCGGCATCGGGCTGGTCGTGATGGTCATCGCGTTAGCCAGTCTCAGCTCCAACACGAACAACAGCAACCTCAATGCGAACATTCGCAACGAAAACCGCAACAGCAACGTCCCCGTCAATGCGAACAGCACCAACATAAATGCAAATGCAAATGTAACTACTACTACGC
>JBKPJS010000404.1:0-4518 GCA_046730815.1 Acidobacteriota bacterium | reverse complement strand
TCAGGAAGACGTCAGCACGCGGCGCGGAGTGGAACGAATCATCGTTGCCGCGTTCGAGTATGCGCGAGTAAATGGCCGTAAACGCGTGACGATGGCTGATAAGTCGAACGTGCAACGCTTCGGCGGTGATCTTTGGCAACGCGTTTTCAAAGAAGTCGCGAAAGGTTATCCGGAGATAGACGCGAATCATCAATACGTCGATGCGATGGCGATGTACCTCGTGCTCAATCCGGCGCAGTACGACGTGATCGTGAGTAATAATTTGTTTGGCGACATCCTGACGGATCTCGGTGCTGCGATTCAGGGCGGACTCGGACTGGCTGCTTCAGGAAATATTCATCCCGGGAAAGTATCGCTCTTCGAACCCGTTCACGGCAGCGCGCCGCCGCTTGCAGGGAAGGGAATCGCGAATCCGATAGGGGCTATTCTGACCTCGGCGATGATGTTAGAATACCTGGGCTTCCAAACGTTGAGTAACAAAATAGAAGACGCTGTTCGCGGCGCGATCTCTGCAAACGAAACAACGAGAGATCTCGGGGGACAGCTTTCTACGGAACAGGCAGGGATGGCCATTACGGCGTGCTTGGGGGACATCGGGAAGAAGTAGAAGTGGAGGAGTCATGACGTGCACTGGGAAACTCACAACGAAGGCGATCGCGATTATCGTAATTGTGGCGATGCTCGATGCGGTGGGACTCTCACCGGTGCTCATGGTGTTCGTCACCGGAGTAGTTTTCGTAGTTTGGCTGATTGCTCGCCGCGCACAAGCTCGTGAGGTCGAGCGGATTTTTGATTTCTATGTCGCCGCGGAAGCGATACTCCGCGAAGAAGAACGACGCTGGTATGGTTTCGAGATCGCCGAAGTAATTGAACATGGCGAGAGCCTGTTGGAGATCATGCCCGACCCGCCGCCACTGAACTACTTCGCTCTTGGAGCGCTTTATCACCGGTTGGGAAATCACCAGGCAACTGTAGAGTATCTCTCGCGATTGACTGAAGACGAACTCTGCGAGGAAACGCATCGCACTTCACCATCACCTCAGTTGCGCCGTTACGTGATGATGTTGAGACGGATCGAATATCATCCGTCAACTGCGCCGCATACACTTGCAGCGATCAGGAGCCTGGAGCGAGCACGTCAGCGCAGCGCCGAAAAAATGTTGTTTGAGAGTCGCAGCATGGTTGAGGCTGAAAGGCGTGCGGTGCGAATAGAAGTTCCTGTTCCGGAAGCAAAACAAACGCGTCCTGAGATGAGCTTTGCGCCTTCGTTACCATTGAGCGAGATCTCAGCTCCGCCGCCCATTTCCAAAGTGCTGCAAGACGTTTACCAGGAAGACACCAGACCAAGTTAACCAGCTTGTTTGAAACACTGACAGCCGAAATCATTGCGATCGGGTCGGAGCTGCTTGCGCCCGATCGCACTGATACCAACAGTCTCTGGCTCACCGAGAAACTGAACCGCCTCGGCATCGAAGTAAAACTAAAAACGATCGTCGGAGACGACGATGCCCGCCTGGAAGAAGCAATCAAAGATGCGGTTCGCCGGTCGAAAGTAGTGATCACCACCGGCGGTCTTGGTCCAACTGAAGACGACATCACACGCAAGATCACGGCCCGCGCACTTGGTCGCCGCTTATTGCTCGACGAGGTTGTGCTCGCGGAGATTCGGCAGCGCTTTCAGAGCTTTGGCGTATCGATGCCGGAGCGAAATTCGCGGCAGGCAATGGTGATTGAAGATGCGGACGTGTTGCCGAATCCAAACGGCACCGCGCCGGGAATGTTCATCGATCACCAGGGGGCGGCGATCGTCCTTTTGCCTGGTCCACCGCGAGAGATGCGGCCGATGTTCGAGAACCATGTTGCAGAAAAGCTTGCGGGACGTGCCGGAAGTTTGTGCGTAGTGCGACGAATGTTGCGTGTGGCGGGAATGGGTGAGTCGGCGGTCGATGAAAAGATCGCGCCCGTTTACACGCAGTACGACAATCCGGTGACGACGATTCTATTCAATCAAAGTGAGATTGAGATTCACTTGACCGCACGCGGACGCACCGAGAAAGAGGCCACTGATCTGCTCGATCGTTTGTCAGCACAGATTGAAGAGCGACTCGGAAACGCGGTGTTCTCGTTTGCGGGTGAAACGATGGAGGAAGTTGTGGGATTGAAGCTGTCGCTTGGCGGTTACACGTTATCGGTTGCGGAGAGTTGTACGGGCGGCTTGCTGGCTGAGCGGTTAACCGAAGTTCCAGGCTCTTCAAAGTACTTCATCGAAGGCGTCGTCGCATATGCGAACGACGCCAAGACGCGAACACTTGGTGTCGAGCCGATGTTGCTCATGGAGCACGGCGCCGTTAGCGCACCCGTCGCCGAAGCCATGGCTGAAGGTATTCGCAAGCGAGCAGGAACTGATTTTGGATTATCCATCACCGGCGTTGCGGGGCCTGGCGGTGGAACCGAAGAGAAACCCGTCGGTACGGTTTTCATCGCGCTCGCGAACGATGTTAAGACCGAACATCGCAAACTCAACCTGCCCGGCGATCGCCACCTGATCCGCTGGCGCGCCTCACAAGCCGCGCTGGATCTTCTACGCCGCCGGTTACTTTAATCTTGTCATCCTGCTAAATCTTGTAATCCTGTAACAGGATTTGCATGATTTATAAGATTGAGGATTTCTTCGCGCGCCAATCTTCGACGAGGATGGTCCATCTTTCGTGGTCGCGCCAGCGCCCGCAGATCTTCAGATACTTTCGCGAGAAACCTTCCTTCACAAACCCTGCCCGCTTAACTAGAGCAATCGAGGCAACGTTGTCCCGTTGAATGTTGGCTTCGACACGATGAAGTTTCAATTTCGCAAATGCATAGCGCAGCACGAGCGCGATCGCTTCGGTCATGTAGCCCTGACCGGCGAACTCTGCGCCCATGTGATAACCAAGATAAGCACTCTGAAATCCGCCGCGAACAATCTCACTTAAACTAACGTAACCGAGGATCATTCCGTCTGTGCGGCGACAAATAAAAAAGCAAACAGTAGTATCTCGGTGGCACCTTTCAAGAAAGGCCGCAAACTGTTCAGGCCGCGTTGGCGGAGAGGCGAGTCCTCGATGGAATGAAGCGCTGCGACGATTAAGCGCCAGGTATTCAACCTGATCGTTTTGTTTCGGAAATCGCAGGAATACACGCTTACCTTCGATGACGGTAGATGACATTTTATAGGCGGAGCTAAGTTTTGGTGCGACCACTGCTCGTCGTCATTATTGCATACTTGTTGGGTTCGATTCCGTTCGGATATTTGATCGTGCGGAAGAAGCTTGGCGACGATATTCGCCAAACTGGATCAGGCGGAACTGGCGCGACCAATGTTTCACGTCGAGCTGGAAAGACTGCGGGTGTTATCACGCTTCTGCTCGACGCGTTGAAAGGAAGTCTCGCAGTTTTGATAGCGAAGGGATTAGCGCCGAATGCCGATTGGCTCATTGCCGCTGCTGCAATTGCTGTGATCGCCGGCCATATGTTTCCCGTGTGGTTGGGTTTTCGCGGCGGCAAAGGCGTGGCCACAGCAGTCGGAGTTTTTTTGATACTTGCTCCAATCGCTCTGTTATGCGCGGGCGTCTTATTCGTGGTGATTGTGTCGTTAACAAGGTATGTCTCGTTGGGTTCGATCATAGCAGCCGCAACGATCCCGTTGTTTGTCTGGTTGCAGAGCATGTTGGTTAAGCCGGCCGCGGATTTGGAGCCGCTGTTGATAGCTGCGATCGTGGGAGCAGTGCTGATTGTGTTTGCGCACCGAGGAAATATTGGGCGACTGGCGCGCGGAACTGAATCGAAGATCTAAGACATGAAACGGATCGCAATCATCGGCGCAGGAAGTTGGGGGACGGCGCTTGCGGTCGTCGCCGCACGTGGCGGTCACAATGTGTGCCTCTGGTCTCGCAATTCCGAAGTCGTAAGTTCAATCAGTGAAAGGCGAGTTAACTCGCGCTATCTGACTTCAACTGCGATTCCGGAAGGGGTAACTGTGACGGGCGATGTCGATGTAGCGCTCGCTGGAGCTTCGATGGTCCTTCTCGCTGTGCCCTCGCACGCCGCGCGCGAACTGCTAACGACGATGTCGCCGCCGTTGGAAGAAGAGGCAATCGTTGTTAGCGTTTCGAAAGGCATCGAGATTGAAAGCGGCAAGCGAATATCAGAGATTGCGAAAGAAGCCCTGGGAAATCCGCACCCATTCGTTTGTCTCTCTGGTCCATCATTCGCCAAAGAAGTGGTCGCGGGACACCCAACGGCGATAGTTGCCGCAAGTAAAGACATTTTAGCAGCGCGCACGGTTCAGAATGATCTGAGTTTTGAGAATCTACGCATTTACACCAACACAGACGTCATAGGGACAGAGCTCGGCGGCTCGGTAAAGAACGTGATGGCGATTGCCGCCGGCATGGCAGCGGGCCTGGGTTTCGGATCGAACAGTGTTGCCGCACTGATTACACGCGGACTTGCGGAGATCACACGTTTGGCCCGGCGGGAAGG
>JBKPJS010000403.1:0-3104 GCA_046730815.1 Acidobacteriota bacterium | reverse complement strand
TGCTTACGATTTCAGTCATGAATTCGCGCGTGCTCCATTCAGTAACTTGAATTTTTTCTACGCAGGTGGCAGTTACACGGCGCCTCAGGCCATTAATCTGAACTTGTTTCTATTCGGAAGCTCGGGCCAACCTTTCAACATCACTACAGGTCGGGACACGAATGGCGACACATTCTTCAGCGAGCGGCCGGCCTTTGCCACAGATATTAACGAACCTGGAGTGGTAGTCACACCGTTAGGCGCTTTTGATCCAACTCCGTCACCGGGACAAACGATTATTCCCCGAAATTTCGGACGTGGACCAGGCTTTCTTACTGTCAGTATGAGCATCGGCAAAACGATTAAGTTCGGCAAAGCGATCGAACCGAAAGCACCGCCGCCCGGAGCGCCGCGTACGACCGAGGCCGGCGACACGCAAAAGCCGCCGGCGAAACCACCCATTCAGCGCCCCTATTCGCTGACGTTCTCGTTGAGTGCCAACAACGTCTTCAACCGGACTAACAAAGGCACTCCTGTCGGTAACATGACGTCGCCGTTCTTCTTGAAATCTCCTTCGGGTTCTACTAGCTTCATCTTCGGTCCGGGAGGCGGCTCAGGCGGCAACCGAACCATTAACCTGAGAGTGAGATTGAGTTTCTAAATGCTGACACACATTGTGGTCTGGAAGTATCGAGCGGAGGTCGAGCAGTTCGCTCGGGAAGAACATGTAAATCTGTTGCGCAGCCTGCGCCGGATCATCCCTGAGGTCCAGAGCCTGTCGGTGGGCTTTGACGCAGTGCATTTGCCGCGCTCGTACGATACTGGGTTGGTGGCCGTCTTCGCCGACCGCGCCGCGCTGGACGCTTACACCGTGCATCCCGAACACGTTAAGGTCGCGGAGTTTGGCCGCAAGATCAGCGAGCATGTTGCTTCTGTCGACTTCATAGATTGATCTCGCTGTGCAACTCTGTGTCCTCTGTGCCTCGGTGTTGTGCTTTCGCGCTTTGGCGCCGAAACAAACTGTCACAGAGACGCAGAGGACACTGAGACTGCACAGAGGATATGCGCTCAAAGAAACTCATACTTTTTTTAGTCCTGCTGCTGCTTGTTCTTTCGCAGATTCCTTTTGCTTACCGCCGGTATAAACTGACCCGTCTAAACTCCGCGATCCAACAACTCAACTCTCAACGTGTGACTTCTGCGCGACAGAACGGCTTCGTAGATTACAAAGGCGTGGTCCATGTGCACTCCTTTCTCGGTGGACACAGCTCCGGCACCTTTTCAGAGATCATCTCTGCCGCCCAGGCCAACGAGTTGCAGTTCGTGATGATGACCGAACACACGGAGAAAGACTTCGACACTGCTGCTATGACCCTGAGCGGCATGCACGGCGGCGTTCTCTTTATCAACGGCAACGAAGTCAATGCGCCAAACGGCGATCGTTTGCTCGTCCTCCCCGGCGAAGTCTCGATTGCTGCATACCCGGAGGAATTCAAAACCCTGGACGCACCAGGACTGAAAGGGGTTGAGGTCTACAACGTTTTTACGAATACGAAACAAATCAATCGCGTCATGGCTTTCTTCGATGTCCTATGGTCGCAGCGCAGCTATCCGGAGCTGATCTTTGCCTTGTACCTGCAAAGACCTGATGAAAGTTTGAAGCGGTGGGACCAGGCTTTAGCGCGCTCGAGATTGACAGCAATAGCCGGCAACGATGCTCACGCGAACATTGGTGTCAGTTTGAAAGATAGCTCGGGGAAGACTTTGCTCGGCATCCAGCTCGATCCTTACGAAACGAGCTTTCGACTGGTGCGACTGCATGTCTTGATCGAGCAGAACAAATCGTTGGACGCGAAGAGCTTGCTGGATGCGGTGCGGGCGGGTCATTGCTTTATTGGTTTTGACTTCCTCGGCGACTCTTCAGGCTTTTCGTTCGAAGCGGAAAACAGTGGAGAACGAAAGATCGAGGGCGATGAGATTTCGCTGAAGGCTGAGACACGCCTGCGTGTGCAGACTCCGGTTTCGAGCCGGATAGTGGTGTTCAAGGACGGCGCTGTTTTTCTGGAAGAGAGCGGGATTTCTACGAAAGACCTGCCGATTACCGAGCGAGGCGTTTACCGGGTGGAAATCTACTTGCCGCAACTGGGAAATCTGGTGGCTGCGAAGCCGTGGATCATCTCAAATCCCATTTACGTCAGGTAAGATTTCACGCAAGGCGCAAGACGACAAGGCGCAAAGACGACCAGGCGCAAAGACGAGCAGTTTTATGCGCCATTGCGTAGTTCTTTGCGCCTTTGCGTGAAATTTCTGAGGCTTTAAAACGGTCTCGCCCCACCGGGTGCCCTGCTAGCGGCCCTGTGGGGCGACGAACCTCGCCGGAAAGCTCCGACTTCACTTGTTTCGGAAGCGGTGCGTACGTTCACCGGAGTACTGTTGGAAGCCTAGTAGTTGGCTTCACGCTCCTCTTAACCCCGAGTGTTAGGGGCTCAGGAGTACAGCCTTCCACACACTGTTTTTTCAAGTCCGATCAGTCTAGGCGCACTGCCCCAACCTGTCAAGGTGCAGCTTGACCGAACGCGAACAATACAAGCCTTCGACTTGCCCTCCAATTGATAGAATGCCTCCCCAAATGGAACTCAAAATACCGACGCCACGCAATTTCAGCTTTCGCCGAACGGTCGCCAGCCACGGCTGGTACCAACTACCGCCGTTTGCCTTCAACACCGAAAAGTGGGAACTGACCCGCGTTATCGATCTTAGCGCAAAGCCGCCAGCGACCATCTTCCTGACCGGGCGTAAAAACCACGTCGGCGTAACCACTTCTCGCCCACTTACGAAAGCAGAAACTGCCATTACTCTACGCGACGCGCGGCATATTCTCAGGCTCGACGACGATCTGGAAAGTTTCTATTTGACCACCGCTAACGATCCTGAGTTCGCGTGGATCGGCGCGCAAGGAGCCGGCCGAATGCTCCGTTCACCGACAGTTTTTGAGGATCTGGTAAAGATGATCTGCACTACGAACTGCTCCTGGGCACTGACATTGAAAATGGTGACCGGCCTGGTGGAAAACCTTGGGAGTGAAACTAACGATGGACGGAAATCCTTTCCCAACGCTGCGGTGA
>JBKPJS010000402.1:0-2140 GCA_046730815.1 Acidobacteriota bacterium | reverse complement strand
TCATCGGCGTGGCTGGAGTCTTAACGCGGCGAAATATCATCGTCATCTTTATGTCGATCGAGTTGATACTCAACGCCGCCAACCTCAACTTCATCGCGTTCTCTCGCTACTTGAACGAAACCGGCAGCGTCAACGCGCTCGCCGGACAGATATTCACGGTTTTTGTAATCGTTGTTGCCGCGGCGGAGGCCGCAATCGGTCTGGGAATCGTTATCGCGCTTTACAGGAACAAGGAAACGATCTGGGTAGACGAGATTGATCTGTTGAAATGGTAACAGGACTTCAGGATTAAACATAATTTACATGTTAATTCTGAACAATCTTGTAAATCCTGTAAAAAGTCCTAAATGCAAAAATACTTCTGGCTGGTTCCGCTGCTACCGCTAATCGGCGCCGCAATCAACGGCCTTCTGGGCCGGAAGTTTCGTTTTTCTGAACAACTCATCGGCGGGATTGCTGTCGGGTCGGTTGCGCTCTCTTTTCTCATCAGCGTTGCCGCGATTTATTCGTATGGATTCGGTGGTCATGCGCAGTGGCCCAAGCCGTACGTCACGAGCCAGGACGGATTTAGTTTCAACTGGATTCCCGGTGGCGCGGTCAGCGTCAATCAAGGTTCGGAAGCGCGAATCCAGATCGAACTCCAAAAAAAATTAGAAGAACGACTGGCGGCAATGACGCCGGAAGAACGAAGCCGGACACAGGGGGTTTTTGTCGGCGCCAGCGATTCGCCTCGTTTCGCGCTGCTCAACATCGAGTGGAGTTACCAACTCGATCCGCTATCGGCGATCTTCATGCTGATCGTCACGGGCGTCGGCCTGTGCATCTTTGTTTTCGCCACCGGCTACATGCACGGCGAGGCTGGGTTTTATCGCTTCTTCGCTTACATGGGTCTCTTCATGTTTGCGATGCTCGTGCTCGTGATGGGCTCAAACTTCCTGATGATGTTTGTTGGTTGGGAAGGAGTTGGGCTCTGTTCGTATCTGCTGATAGGTTATTACTTCGATCGGCAGGAAGCAGCGAACGCTTCACGCAAGGCATTCATCACCAACCGCATCGGCGACTTCGGCTTTGCACTCGCAATCTTTGGCATCATCGCCACCTTCGGCAGCGCACAATACACTGACGTCTTCAACCAGGCGAAAGGTTATCCGGTTGAGCTGCTTGGGCAGTGGGGCATTCTCTCGTGGATTGCGCTCGGGCTGTTCGTCGGTGCGTGCGGAAAGTCGGCACAGCTTCCACTGCACGTCTGGCTGCCCGATGCCATGGCTGGGCCAACGCCTGTCTCCGCGTTGATTCACGCGGCCACGATGGTCACTGCCGGACTCTACATGGTGACGCGCACCAACGTAATTTTCCAGCACTCGCACACTATGTTGCTGGTCGTGGCGCTCGTCGGCGCTGCTACCGCTATTTTCGCAGCGACGATTGGCATCACGCAGAACGACATCAAGAAGGTGTTGGCGTATTCGACCGTTTCGCAACTCGGCTTCATGTTCATGGCCTGCGGCGTGGGCGCGTTTGTGATCGGAATTTTCCACGTGATGACGCACGCGTTTTTTAAGGCGTTGATGTTTCTCGGCGCCGGTAGCGTGATCCACGGAATGCATCACGAGCAGGACATGCGGCGTATGGGCGGGTTGAAGAAATACATGCCCTACACGTACTGGACTTTCATGGCGGGCTGGCTCGCAATCTGCGGGATCATTCCGTTCAGCGGTTTCTGGTCGAAAGACGAGATACTTTGGAACGCAGCTTCGACAACACATATTCCACTCGGCTGGCTCGTTTGGCTAATCGGCACGATCGCCGCCACGTGCACTGCGTTTTATATGACGCGTTTGATGGCACTGACGTTCTGGGGCCGGGAAAGATTTCTGGAAGCACCGGCGGGTGGTGAAGCCGACGAAGCGCACGCAGCGGCCTTCGACAAAGGCCTGGCGCAACATGATGCGATGCGTTTCTCAGCCGGAGATCGACCGCGACATGAACCCGGCGAGCACGTTGGGCCAGTGCATGAAGGTGTGGCGGATCATTTAGCAACACACGGGCATGGTGGCGCACATGAACATGGAGCGCACAGACCGCACGAGTCGCCGCCATCGATGTGGGTACCTTTGGCGGTGCTCGCAGTGCTCGCGGT
>JBKPJS010000401.1:0-4634 GCA_046730815.1 Acidobacteriota bacterium | reverse complement strand
GGGAAAGAACGCGCAGGAAGCGACCAGCCACACGAACAGCGAAGGAGCCACGAGGCTGCGCCGCAGATTATCGAGAATCTTCCAGCGCGCGATCGTTGGAAGCACGTTGCGAACCTTGCGCCCATCCCCAACCGGTACGGTCGGAAAGAGCCAGCGGATAATCTGCCAATCGCCGCGCGTCCAACGATGCGACCGTTTTGCGTAGGCTTCGTAAGACGCGGGATAGTCGTCGAGAAGCTCGATGTCGGTGGTTAGTGCAGCGCGCGCGAACAGGCATTCGAAAAGATCGTGACTCAGTAAAGAGTTCGCGGGTACGCGGTTCTCGAGCGTTGTTTGAAAAGCGTCGACGTCGTACAAGCCCTTGCCGGTAAAGCTTCCTTCGCCGAAGAAGTCCTGGTAAACGTCTGATACTGCCGTTGTGTAGGGATCGATTCCGGTATAGCCCGAGAATATTTGAACTAACTTCGAGCGCGATGCGCTGGCAAGCGAGATGCTGACGCGTGGTTGCAGAATGCCGTATCCGCGTGTGACACGATTGGTCGCCTGATCTATGCGAGGCCGATTGAGTGGATGAGTCGCCGCGCCGATGAGTTTGCGTGCGACATCGCGAGGGAGTTGCGTGTCTGAGTCGAGCGTTATGACGTAACGAATCGATTTCAATAGTTCATCGTGCGCGGTCCGTACGACAAAGCTGGTGTCTATGGCGCCGCGCAGTAATCGATTGAACTCTTCGAGTTTGCCTCGTTTCCGTTCCCAGCCCATCCATTTGTTTTCACCCGGGTTCCACTGCCGGCGGCGGTGAAAAAGATGAAAGCGCTCGCCGCCATGTTTTCGATTCAGCGCGTCGACACCGCTTTGCGCGACTGCGAGCAGATGTGAATCCGTCGCGGTCTCTTCCGCTTCAGCGTCTGGAAAATCGCCGAGCAAGGCGAAGTAAATCTGGCTGTCCTGATTGGCGAGGTAATGAACTTCAAGGCGCTCGACGAGTTCATGCACCTGCGGCTCGCTCAAAAGAATAGTCGGGACTACGACGAAGGTGCCTGCGTCTTCAGGAATACCACGTACTGTGTCCATTCGCGGCAGCAAACGCGGCGGGAAAAAGTGCGTGAGGTCCCAGTTGAGCACTGTCAGCGCGAGATCGCTGGCGGGAATCAGGGCCAGTAATGCTGTGAAAACCAGAAACGGCCAACCGACTCCATAGCCATACATGACGTAAAGCACGAAGCTCATGATCAGCAGCGTCAAAAGCGCGAGTGTGCCGAGATATGTCCCCGTGGAATGTCGCAGCAGATACCGCCTGAAACGTTCGGCCGTTCGTGGCTGATAACCGAAACTGTTTTCCAGGCGAGTTAAGCCGGTATCGACGAGGTAATAGCCGACATGTTTTTCAGGGCCTTCGCCTTTGGTTTCGGCGGCGAGGTTAACAGTGGCTTCGGCAATCTCGAGTTCACTTGCTCGCGTTCGTTTGCTGATTCGTTCGATGACGTGTCGATAACGATCACGCGAGGCAAACTCCATCCGCGAATAAACCCCGGCTGGATCCTTACCCAGTAGCGGCTCGATCAGACTGACCTTTTCAAAAAAGTCATTCCAGTCGAGCGTTGAGAGCAGGCGCATGCTGGTGATGATGTTGCCGACAGTGACTTGCGCCGCGGCTTGCCGCTGGTGTTCGGAGTGGATTATCTGTTCGACACTCATGCCTTGCCGTGATGGGTGCTTTTCAATCCAGTCCATCACCGGCATGACGGAAGGGTCCTGTTCGCGAAGCCTTTGTACGAGTTGGACCAGAAACGTTTGGGATAACTCTTCTTGTTTTCCGAGTCGCTCGTTCAGAAACGACATGACGTTCGCAGGTTGAAGTGAGGCGAGTTCAAGCAGCTTATCGGCGAGTTCGTCAGCGGCATCGCGTTCGGCACGCGCACGCGCGATCGCGATTGCCAGGCGGCGAAGGTTTTCTACGAGGGCCAGGCGCAGGGTAATGGCGACCGCCCATAATTCGCCAATCGAAAGCGGAGCCACGGTTTGATAAGCACGGATAAACCTTTGCAGCGTGTTTGTGTCGAGACGCGAATCGGTGTGTGTGATAAGCGCGAGCGCGACCGAATAGATCCGCGGGTAACCTTGCAGTTCGCTGTCGGCGAGTTTCGGTAGTTCGTGATAGTAACTCCTGGGTAGGTCCTCACGAATCTCCCGCAGTTGTTCTTCGACGACGTGATAGTTGTCAACAAGCCATTCGGCAGCCGGTGAAATAGCGCGACCCTGACGAAGAGCCTCGACCAGTGCGCGGTAAGCGGCTTCGAGTTTGCGGCCGTTGTCTTCGAGCCGGGGCAACAGTTGTGCGCGGCCCTTTCGAGTGACGGTCTTGTGTTTGGCTGCGAGTGTCTGCGCGTACTGTTCGAGACGTTCGACACTGAAGAACTCTGCCTGGAACGGCTTCTCATCAGCATAGCCTGTCGGCTTGCGGACGAATGAAACCAGCGATTCGACGAACTCGGTCATTGCGATCGAAACCGTTGCGACAACAAGCGGGGGTTAAAAGGTAGTTTCAGAATATCATTTTGTGCTTTGTAGTTGGTACTTGTAGGGGTGGCCCTCCGTGGCCTCCCGTCTTTAATACACGCAGCGCGGGTGGCCACGGAGGGCCAACCCCTACAATGATCTATATTGTATACTTCCGCGCTATGCGCGTTTTAGGAATCGATCCGGGCAGCCAGACAATGGGATGGGGTGTTGTCGATGGTGACGGACGGCGTTACTCACTCGTCGCGTTTGGATCAGTCAGGGTGTCACCGAGTCTCAGGTTTTCGGCGCGGCTGCTGAAGATGTGCAACGGGTTGGAAGAAGTGATTGCGCAACATCGACCGGATGGATGTGCTCTTGAAGATGCCTTTCTCGCAACTAACGTAAAAGTCAGCATGAAACTCGGGCAAGTGCGCGGTGTCGTGTTGTTGTCCGCGGAGCGAGCTGGGTTGGAGATTTATGAGTATTCACCGCGATTGATCAAGCAGACGGTTGTTGGTTACGGCAACGCGGAGAAGCATCAGGTGCAGGAGATGGTGCGTTTGCTGCTCCGGCTGAAGAGCATTCCGACACCTCACGATGCAGCGGACGCGTTGGCCGTCGCGATCTGCCATTTTCATCATGCGCAGTTTCGAGAGAGAATAGCGTCGGTATAAGATTGCCGATTGGCCAATTGTCAATTGCCGATTGATCTGATTGATAATCGGCAATTGGAAATTGGAAATAGAACTTAACCTCACACTTGGAGAAACATCATGAATCCTCACAAGCTCGCACCTTGCGTGCTTCTAATTCTTTTTGCTGCAAATACAATCTTTGCTCAAAGAAAACCTCCAACGGGCGGGCGTCTGGCGATCGTAGTTGATGAACGCCTGGCAGCTCTTCGCGCAACGCCTCAGCTTAACGGAAGACTTGTGCGGCGGCTCGGTCGTGGCCGCATGGTGGCAGTTAGATCGATGAAGACAAGCGCTGACGGGATTACATTCTTCCTCGTAAACATAACCAGCCGCACGCATGGCTGGATCCAACGCGAAGCTACTGTGTCGCCTTTGCGTGCAGGGGACGATCGCAGATTGCTCAGCCTGATTGATCGTTCGGAAGGTTTCGATCGCCTCTCACGCGCTCGAATATTTCTGGATCATTTCCCGCGTTCGCCTTCGCGTCCTGAGGTTCTGTTATTGCTCGGTGACACTGCGGAGGAACTTGCTGCAAAACTGACGACCGACGCAGCGCGCCGCCTGAAAGACGACTTGAGTGACGCCCCCGAGTTCAGTTATTACCTGAACTACACCGGCCTCGATCGCTACAACCGCCAGCGCGTCGGCTTTGTTTTTGACAAGTCAATCAAACGCTTTCACTATGACGGCGCCGCCTGGCGAGAACTCATTCGCCACTATCCGAAAACTTCCCAAGCCGAAGAAGCGAGAACACGTTTAAGCGAGTTACACAAGAATTAGGGCGTCTCCAAGGAGACGCTTTACTCTCTATTGCGTATAAGGTAATCTTCTACTCATAAAGGACAAAATACCTCAAGGAGAAAGCAGCAGGGGACTCACACATGTTGGCGTCCAGTTGCGAAGCTTCCGGTCTCCTAAGAATACATTCAGCGCAAATTTCCTCATTGATACAGACGCAACCGACTCGATAGCTCCAGCATGCGAACTAAAGAGGATTGGCATTGAACCGGTTGGCAAAAAGATCTATGAGCTTTCCAGCGGCGAGTTCCGAGCATATGAAGTCGCCTTTGCCGAGTTCTCGTTTATGGACAATATTACTGCGTCACGAATTATTTTTGGCCCGGACGATGTTGAGTCAGTACTAGGCATGATAGCTCTGGGGTCGGCGGGCTTTATCGTCGATGCGGCAAATGGAAAGCTGAGAAAGCTCCGGGCGCGCTGGCTGAAACGGGTGGCTTAGCCGAAAACACTATCGCCGCGCTGTCAAATCCGATTAAACTTCCAAAAATTTGCACGGGCTGTTAATAAAGCCTGCACACGTCCGTCTATCAGGGTGTAGACGGAGGAAACGCCTTGCAGGCAGCACTTAAACCCTTGCGATTAGTGACAAACCAACCCGCCAGCGAGCTGGAAACTCTTTTCCAGGAACACCACGGC